>CAMWHN010000165.1 GCA_947174085.1 uncultured Ruminococcus sp. | reverse complement strand
ACTATATATGAGGAAGAATGTCACTTTGTGATATAACAAAAATTAATTTAGAAATTTTTTCTAAGAAAGGTCGGTATTTTATACTATGATAAAATTAAAATCTGCAACAGGTTGTATGTTAGCCGGAATACTACTATTCCAATGTACAGGCTGTTCTATTATGAAAAAATCGGAAGATACTAGTATTACAAGTATTCAGGATTTAACTGGGAAAAAAATTGGTACACAGCTCGGCACAACAGGCAATATTTATGCAGAAGATATTGAAGAATCCTCTGTACAGACGTTTATTAAAGGACGTGACGCTATTAGTGCATTGAAGCAAGAAAAAATAGATGCTGTTATTATTGACAGTGAACCAGCAAAAGTATTTATTTCTGAAAACGAGGGTTTAAAAATTTTATCTGAGCCTTTTGTAGAAGAAGAATATTCTATTGCGTATTCTAAAGATAATGAAGAATTAGGAGCAAAAATTGATTCTGCACTTGAAACGCTCAAAGCAAATGGTACGCTTGATGAAATTAAAACACATTGGATTGGTGACGAAGCAGACCAAATATCTTATCAGTCAGATACAAGTAAACCTCATAAGAATGGCAAAATTATTATGGCAACGAATGCAGAGTTTCCGCCTTATGAAAGTAAAAACGGGGAAGATATTATCGGCATTGATATTGACATGATGAATGCTGTTTGTGATGAATTAGGCATGGAATTAGAAATAAAAAATATGCAGTTTGATTCTATTATTCCGTCTATTACCTCTGGCAAAGTAGATGTCGGTGTTGCGGGGATTTCTATTACATCAGAACGTGAAGAACAAGTCGCATTTACACAGAGTTATGCAATATCAAATCAGGTTGTTATTATTCTTGATGAAGACATAGAAACAGAAGAATAATTATTAATAAGCCATTTCTGTTATGCTAACAGAAATGGTTTTTTTGTCAAAAGTTTACTTGTTGCATTAGGAAACATACTTGACAAGAAAATAGTTTTATGCTATACTGTTAATTGCAAATTGAGTAAGCTATCGCTTACTAATCTGTAATAAATTTAGTAAATTGCTTAAAAACAGCAGTTTACATAAGGAGATAGTATATGAAAAAATTTCAAAAAATTGCTTGCTTAACGGCAGGACTAGCATGCATGATGAATGCAATTTCTATTTCAGTTTTTGCAGAGGGAGAAAATTATATTTATGGTACTATGAATATTCCCTATGCGGATTTTTACCGTGCTGAGCTTGAAAACAGTAATAATGCCTACGAAGTAGATGCTGTTTCTTCTGCAACGAATGCAAAATGGTCTAAAAATGGCGAGGGGGAATTATTTGAGGGTTCTTATGGGCAAGCCAATGAAGACGGCTCTGGTCAAATTTTAGGTGTTACCTATCCAGTTGCTATCACACAAGAAGATTTAGAAACTTTGGCAGAAAATAATTATGATTTTCAAGCTTTAGATTCTCAACCAGAGGCTTATAAAATAGTCACTGTTACTGACGGAAAAGCTAGTTTTTCAACTGTACAGGACGAAAATCCAGAGACTTTTGAAGCAATCCTAAAATTAAATACTGGTACTGCATGGGGAGATTATCAAATTGATGTTGAAACAGCTCCAGATAATTTAGGTGCAATTTATGGGGCAATTCTGAAAACACAAGAAGGTAATGCTTATGCAATGCGACATGAACAGAATATCTGGAGAGGTGAATTTGCATGGTCAAGTGGTATTAAAACTTCAGAACCACATGGTAATATACTAGATTATGAAAATTTTGAAAGCCTGATGGGCGAAACCATTACAGAGATTATTTATATTGCAAAATCGGGTTATTATACAACTATAAATGATAGCTTGTACATTCCGATTAAATTTACTAACACACTAGAAGTTGAGAATAATATTGCCGGAACTGGCACAACTGCATTAACACTGGAAAATTTCCCAGACGATTATAACCCTGAATTTACCATTGCAGATAATTTTGTGATTACAGATAATGAAATTTCTTACACTGACGCACTTGCCGGAAATTATAACCTGAATGTTTCTGATAAAAATAATAAATATGCAGATGTTTCAACAAGTTTTATTTTAAGTACAGAAGATTTGCCGGTTGCCTATGACAAAGAATTAAATAAACTTGTTCCGGCTGACGGTTTCACAGAACAAGATGCAAATAATTTTATTAAAAATATTGCGTCTGTAAATCTTAACGAAAAAAATTATTCTGCTTCTGGCAAAGGTTCTGTTAAAATTGTGCAGGAAGACGGCACTGTTGATTTCGCTGTAAAAAGCAGAGAAGAAGCTGTATTTGACGGCAGTGGCAATTATAATTTAACATTTACAGCGACAGGCTATGTAAATGCTTTATCTGTTACGCTAACAGCTGAAGCATCAACAGAAGCTCCTACTACAGAAACTCCAGCAACGACAACTGCACCCCCAACTACAACTGTCAAACCCACTACAACAACAAGAACAAATTCTTCTGGGACATCTTCTACAACCGCAAGAACCGTAACACCTAACAATACAGCTAATAATACATCAAATAATGCAACAAATAATATCACTACTGTAGATACTGGCAGTCCGAAAACAGGCGATAAATCTGCAATTTCAGTTGCAATGCTTGCAATAGCTGGTTTCGCAGTAATCTTCTCGAAAAAGAGAAAATAATTGATTCCAGTTTCCTTTCAGAAAAATTGATAAACCCTGTACGATGCAAAAACAATTGTACAGGGTTTATGTATAGATTTTAAATTTTAGAACAGGAGAAATATTTTTATGTTATTTTTCATTTCAATGCTAATTGCTTGCGTTTTTTCATGGTTCTGCGCAAAGCCATTAAAAAAATATTCTAGTATGTTTTATATCATTGGCGCAATTTTAACAGTGATTATGTGTATTCTTGGACAAATGCATTTGCAAACAGCAAGTATTATCACCAATATGATTAATTTGTTTCATAAAGGCACACTTGCTTGTGCATTTTGGTGTGTTGTCGCAGGCATAGGTGCATTGCCAAACGGTTCAGTAGCAATTAAAAAATTAATGCCAATTCGTGGCGAATTATCTATTTTTTCAGCAATTATTACACTTTCACATGTGATTACTTATGGTATGATATATCTGCAAAGATTGCTGAACGGCAGGAGTGCGGATTTAAATTTTATACTCACATGTATAATTAGTCTATTATTATTAATTATTATGATACCATTGACAATTCTGTCATTTAAAACTATCAGAAAAAAATTAAATGCGAAAACATGGAAAAAAATTCAACGTTTGGCTTATTTGTTTTACGCTTTCATTTATGCGCATGTTATGATAATTTATATCCCTCGTGCGAAATTAAACAGAGAGGGCAGTTTGTTTAGTATTATGATTTATACCGCTGTTTTTGCAAGCTATGCCATTTTTAGAGTTCGCAAAGAATTTATCAAAAAACAAAAGCCTGAAAATAAAATTTTATTAAATATTATCTGCACAGCTGTTTTAGTCATTGTGACAGCAAGTATGGGTCTTGTTTCCAGAGTAAAAGAAAATCCATTAGAAACTGCTGAACAAATCACTATAGAACCAACAACAGAATTTTCTACGATAATTCCAGAAACTACACAACAAATTATTGCTACAACAAAAGCTAATTTTACACAAACAGAAAATTTAGAAACAGAAAATATTACAGAAATTTCTGAAATTTCTACTACAATAACAGAAACAGCAGAAACAAAAATAACTTCTAATACTTCATCTGCTATTACAGAAACAACAACAGTTGCTAGTATAATTATATCAGAACAGAATGATTCCATGCCTACACAGAAAGAAACCGAAAATACTATAATTGAAAATATTGAAAATGATGAACCAATTGCACAACAAGAGCCGGAATATAACGAACCTGAACTAATTATTACAGAGCCAGAGCCAATTATTACAGAACCAGAAACAGAACCGCCAGTTAATACTATTTATAATGACGGTGTTTACACAGCAGAAGAATTTGGCTATGATAGTATGGTGACTATTACAATTACAATTGAAAATGATATTATCACAGATATGACAGCTACTTGCAACGAAAGTGATATGTATTATTTTGAAGAAGCCTATCCAGTTATTAAAAACCGTATTTTAAATTCACAAACCCCAGAAGTAGACACTGTTTCTGGTTCTACTTATAGTTCTAATGCAATTATAATTGGTGTGCAGAAAGCCTTGGAATCTGCAAGAAAATAATTAAAATCCAAAATAATCTGAAATCACTTGTGCTTCTGCGTCAGCTAGAATTTTTAAATTATCATCTACTAATAGCCAATTGGCAGACCTTAAATTTGTATGATAGCTATGCTCTAATAAAATACCCATAGTTCCGACATTTGCCGCACCGTATAAAACACTAAACCAATCACCGCCCTTAATTTTAGTACTAGGGCGTTTCCAAATCGTTCCGGCTTGATTTGTTCCCATTACTTCATGAATTTTATTGGCTAATTGCAAGCCTAAAACATCTGCTATACCACTTACTTGACAACAAGCAAGTGGTGCATCAACAGAAGATGACCCACATGCATTAGAATGTATACTTAAAAATAATGCACAACCCTCTGACATTTCGCCACGCAATGCAAGTGCAGGATTATCTTCTTTTGTTTCTCTTGTTGTAATCACTTCAAAACCGTAATTTTCAAGAGCTGTTTTTAAATATAAATGCATATCCCATGTAAAATTAGACTCATAATAGGCTTTATTTACAGGACTTCTGTTATATAACGAACCATAATGCCCTGCATCAAGACAAATTTTCAAAGGATAATAAATACCATCTGTCTGAAAACGATACATTTTGTCATCAATCTGCACAAGACCAGTTTGCATAATACCATTAGAATCAAAATAATATTTTTGTTCCTCAATTTCTTGCCAACCAATTTCTTGTCTGCCGTTTTCAGAGAAATACATTTTGCCATATTCTGAATCAATCCAACCTGTTTCCATGATACCAGATTCAGAAAAATAATAATTTTCAGAATTAATATTTACAAGACCTGTTTGCATAATGCCGTCAGAATCAAAATAATAAACTTGATTTTCAATTTCCTGTAAACCGGTTTCTTGTTTGCCGTTTTCAGAGAAATACATTTTGCCATATTCTGCATCAATCCAACCTGTTTCCATGATACCAGATTCAGAAAAATAATAATTTTCAGAA
>CAMWHN010000164.1 GCA_947174085.1 uncultured Ruminococcus sp. | reverse complement strand
TATTATGACAATAAACAATTCACATTAGAAGAATATTTAAAAATAGAACAAGAATATATTTCTTTTTATCAAGAAATATTAAAAAAATTTAAAGTTGATAAAATAAAAATTCATAGTTTAGAAAAATATTGGACACTTGATGAAGTCATGCAACAAATGGAGAAATATAACATCATTTTTACGGAACAGGAAAAAAATATTTATACTAATTTACAAAATAAATATTTAACTACAATAGATAATTTTAATATTATATTTAAATTTGTTATGCGTGAACTTCTATGGTGCAAGATTGCTACGCCCAATAAAAAAATAACCATAGAATTTGGCTATGATTATTATACTTATCTAAATTTAGCTAATTTAGTAATTGGAAAAAATTTAGTAGAAAAATGGGCTAGCAAAGGCATATTTATTGAACCATTTATATAAAAAATACTAATAAATATCGTGAAGGCATGAAAATTTCATGTCTTTTTTATTAATTATCCAAAAAACTATTGACATTCTGAAAAATATATGTTATAATGGACAAAAATAGAATATTAAACTAGGGGGGATAATTTGTGAAAAAATATTTTAGTTCAGCAATGGCGTTGCTGATATTTTTAACTATGGCAAGTGGTTGTAATAAAAAAGATGATACCGAAGAATTTGCAACAGTGCATTTGACAATCTCAGATGAAGTTGCTTCTAAAGAAGTGTTGGAACAGCAAATTACTAAATTTCAAGAATTATATGCTGACCAAGTAGAATTGACTTATACCATTCGTGAACATGATGACGATAATTTATTAAAAAGTCCAAGAACATCTTCTGATATTTTCATGATTGCCAATGACCAAGTAGATGAATTATATAAAATAGGTACTTTACTGGAAATTACGGAGAATACAAATAAAATTATTGCAGACGTGGGTGGAGCAGATACCACAGGTGCAGAAGTTGTAACTCGTAATAATAAAATCTATGGCTATCCAGTATCTTCTGGCAATGGATATTTTTTATATTATAATAAAGCTTATTTTTCTGATTCTGATATTCAGGAATTGGATAAAATTCTTGAAATTTGTGCGCAAAATGATAAAAAATTTACAATGGATTTTAGCAGTGGTTGGTATTTGTTTTCGTTTTTTAAGGGGGCTGGTTTGAATCTCGAATATAATGAAGAAAAATCTGCTAATCTCTGCAATTGGAATGCTCGTGATACAGCACATACTGGCGTTTCTGTGGCAGAATCTTTGTTAGATATTACAGCACATGAGGGATTTTTAAATTTGCCTAATGAAGAGTTTGTAAACTATGTTCAAAATGGTGAAGTCATTGCTGGTGTCAGCGGGCAATGGAATGCAGAAGATTTAGCTTCCAGTTGGGGAGAAGATTATTCTGCAACAAAATTGCCTACTTATACAGTAGATGGCGAACAAGTGCAAATGGCTAGTTTTACAGGTTACCGCATTGTTGGTGTGAATGCTTACACAGAATCTCCAAAATGGGCGATGCGCCTTGCAGAATATTTATCTAATGAAGAAACACAGCTTCTGCGTTTTGAAACTGTCGGACAGTGTCCGGCAAATTTAAGTGTTGCTAATTCTGACAAAGTAAAAGCTTCTCCTGCAATTTCTGCAACAGCAGAACAAGCACCCTATAGTTATATTCAGCATGTAGCAGACCCATTTTGGGACGCTTCCAGCGAATTTGGTACAACAATTGCTGATGGCAACCCTGATGATATGAATTTACAAGATTTGCTTGACAAAATGGTTGGAAAGATTATTATTCCTGTGAAAACAAACTAGAATAGCAGAAAAGCAACTTTTTTACAGAGTTGCTTTTTTGTATATATTATGCAAATTTCATAAATTTTAGATAAAAATTATAAAATTTAAAAAAACTACTTGTGTTATGTTTTATTTTATCGTATAATAAACAAGTATGAAAAATTTAGTGGGAAAAAGGCAGTTCTGATTAGTCTAATAGCAGTGATATTGTAAATGTTATTATTAAAGGTTGTGCCGAAATTAGGAGGGATTATATGGAAATTAAGAAATCTATGCAGAAACATGATCATTATTTCTGTCACAAGATAAATAAACTTCATTTAGTGTTATTATTTGGCTTTGCTACATATATGCTGCTGGGAGGAAGCACAGCTTATGGCTATCTTGGTAATCTTGCTGTTATCGCTTTTTTTCTGCGAGATGACATTTCATTTAAAGACATAGACATATTTGTTTCACAGCGAAAAATGACAATATCTGTTTTCATTACGCTGTTATTTTTGACACAGTCATTAAATTTCACCTCAATAGTTTTCAGTAATTTTGTTGAGTCAGTATTCAATGCACTTGGATATTCAGCTGGTGTGACTTTAAAAGAGGAGCTGGAATTAGGTACATATGAGCCTACACCTTTTTATGAAATTTTACTATTCGGATTTTTTGGACCTGTAGTGGAAGAAATTACAATTCGAGGCTATCTTATGAGAGCATATCAACAATACAGCGGAAGTAAGATCTATGCTATTATATTTACAGCTATCATTTTCGGAATTAACCATGGTAGTTTTTTTACTTCCGTCCCTATTACTTTTGATGCTTTGGTGTTAGGATATATAGCGATGGAGTATGGTATATTTTGGACTGCGATATATCATAGCATAGAAAATTTTCTTGCGAGTTATATATTTGTTTATGAGATACTTATGCGATTACCTGTTGAAAAAAGATATACTGTGTATTTTGATGTATATCTCACAATTGCGTTATGTGCAGTATTTATCATATTTCTGAAACGGGATAAAATAACCGAATACATTAGTGAAAACAGGGGTGAGAGTCGATATTTCAAACTCACAGTGAAATCAGTAACATTTATTTTGTATATTTTTGTACTGATGCTGTTGACACTGAATAGGGTATCTAAAATATAGCATTAAAACCTGAATATATAAGTAAGCACCCCTTTACTTTTTGGGCTTGATGGTGTATAATAAAGAAAACGAATAGTGCAGGAGTTCTGCGCTAAATTGGAATTTATGGAGGGGTTATGAAAACACTTACTTTTATCATTGTTCTTGTAATGGAGTTATCCTATGCCACATGGCTGATTTTTTCCTATATGAGTGAACAATGGCTCTGGATTGCATTTCTACTTGCCGTAGTGGTATGTGGTGTATCAACGCTTTTTGTCTGGATTTACTGTCTGATGCGGAAGGTAGCTGATATCAAAGCTGTCATGAAATCTGGCATAACACTTGTATTTGGAATAGAAATGGGAGCAGTACTGCTGTACTACATAGTAACACACTGGAGGTGGTTTGTGTGAATACAAAACAAACACTGATACTCTATGCCACGGATACTTTTGTACTGATTGTTGACTTCATTCTTATGGACTATAACATTGGTGGCATTGATTTTGCGATTCTCCTCCTGCTACCTATTTTTGGGCTACCTATTCTTGCTGTTGCAGCCCTAATGACGCTTCTAAGCGTGATACTCTGAAAAAATCCTGTACAACTCTCAAAAGATGATATATTCTTCTTTGTGGTATATAATACGGCAATTCCCTATGGGTGCTTTTCAGTGGCATTGCTGCTGATTATGCTGGTCTGGCAGATTTTCTAACAGGAGGATGATTATGAAAAAAGCAACATTCTGGATATTATTGTTGATTGAATTTCTGTGCTGTTGGGTGGCAACTGATATATTTGTTGAAAAAGGCTGGTTAAATGCCCTGCTTCTGGTCGGTGGAAATATCGTGTTTGCAAAGCTGTGCTATAAGAAGTTTTGGGAATGGTTTGAGCCACCAGAGGTTGAACCTGCTGCGGTGGAGAATGCTGTTCTTGCGATAACGGCTGTGGAACTCGTTTTGTTTCAGGTGTTAAACATCTGGTTGTTTTATGCTATATAAAGTTGTAAGCTATGATAAATTCTGATTTATTGCAGTAACAGGGCAGGAAAAAAGCCCAATCCATCATATATTTAGTGCATTCTGTATCTGTCGATAGATTTCTAGCTGTGACAGCGACTTCGGCGAGTTATTCTTCTGATTGACCATCTTCGAATTGTATTTTTATTGAAAAACCATGTGGCACTTCCTTGCTTTTTTGTTGTGGGGATACATAATAATATCATGTATTACTGAATTAATATTCATGATTTAAGAAAGAACTGATAGACAGCTTGTCTATCAGTTGAGACTATCATTTCAGATAGTCTTTTTTTTATTATAACTAGCATAGATGGGACAAGTTATGCATAGTATGTAACAATGAAAGGGAGTGCGATTTATATGCAAGCAAGGGAAAATTTACAAGTAATTTTAGAATATTTACCAATGCGTGTCAGAAAAAATTTACAGAACATGCCTGAACAGCAATTATGCCAAATACAAGAAATTCGTTTACGTTGTTGTCGACCTGCCGGAATTGTGCGAAACGGACATGAACAAGCAATGAATCCAGAATGTATTATTACACCAGAAGAAATTATGAAATCATTTCAGGCAGTTTGTTCTTATTCTGTGTATAGCTATGAACAAGAACTATCTGAGGGTTATATTACGATTAAAGGCGGCTGCCGAGTGGGAATCTGTGGCACAGCAGTTAGAAATGCTAAAAAAATACAGTCTTTGAAATATATTAGCAGTTTGAATTTTAGAATTGCTGGAGAATGGACAGGCATTGCAGAAAATTTGTGGCGACAAACTTCAGGAAGTATTTTATTGACAGGAACAGTCGCAAGCGGTAAAACTACTTATTTGCGTGATTTATGTAGATTAATTGGCAATCAGCATAGAACAGCTTTAATAGACGAACGTGGAGAACTTGCCTCTGTGCAGAAAGGAAAACCCTTGCATGATGTCGGATTAATGACAGATGTTTTAGACGGCTATCCCAGAGATGCAGGTATTTTAACGGCTTTGCGTGTGATGAATCCGGAATATATTATTTGTGATGAAATTAGTACGCCGGAAGATGTAGAAGCTTTATTACAAGCGTCCGGTTGCGGTGTGAAATTAATTGCCTCTTGTCACGCAGGAAGTTTAGAAGAATTATATTCCAGAATTGTGATAAAGCCTTTGCTAGAAAAACATATATTTCAGTACTGTGTATTTTTAAGAAATAAAAATCTGGAAACTATCCGGAGGTTGTCCAGAATATGAAATTATTAGGAATTTTATGTATTATATTAGCTTGCGCTGGCACAGGCATGTATACGGCATATAAT
>CAMWHN010000163.1 GCA_947174085.1 uncultured Ruminococcus sp. | reverse complement strand
TGAAATTAGCCTTTAATTTAAAGATTAAGCCATACAGCATATATAAAATTAGCTATACAGATAATAAATTAGTGCTAATAAACAGGGGGAAAAGTGCATGAGGATATTATATCACAACACATTACAAATGGAACAAGATAGACAACAGGCAGAGTAAGAGCAACAATGTTAAATAAAATTGAAGAGGCTTAGAGAGAGTTTATAGGAGTGTGGCGAATACAACATTGACTTAGAATGATAGGCTTATAATAAAGAAATAAGGAGCAGATTATTTTTGTAAGGAGTTGTAATTAAGGGAGTCATTGTAGTAATATCAATAGTTTTAATGCTTATAGTCATATTGAACGGAGGCGATTACTATGACAGAGCGTAAAAAAATCCCGATAGGCATAGAGGATTTTGCAGAGATAATCAACAGAAATTGCTATTTTGTTGATAAAACACTTATGATTAGGGATATACTTGACAGTGGTGCAAAGGTAACACTGTTTACACGTCCGAGAAGATTTGGTAAGACATTGAATATGAGTATGTTGCAAAGATTTTTTGAAAAGACCGACAATGACAACTCATATCTCTTTGAGGGTTTGAATATCATGGGAGCAGGTCAGCAGTACATTGCACATATTGGAAAATATCCTGTTATAAACATATCCCTTAAAGGTATGAAACAACCTGATTTTGAAACAGCTTATGCAACATACAAGGACATTATAAAAGATGAGTTTTCAAGGCATAAAGCGACAGTTTACAAGGCAAATGTATTGGACAATGAGGAAATGCAAAGATATACATCTTTTTTAGATATTGATGCAGAGTACTCAGAATATAATAAAGCAATTGGATTTTTAGCAAAGTGTCTTTGTAAAGCATATAACAAAAATGTGATTATACTTATAGATGAGTATGACGTACCACTTGAAAACTCCTACTTCAGAGGCTTTTATGATAAAATGATAGACCTGCTCCGTTCAGTGTTTGAAAGTGCATTGAAAACAAATCCATCACTTGAATTTGCGGTGCTTACAGGGTGCTTGCGTATATCCAAAGAGAGCATATTCACAGGACTTAACAATCTTAAAGTTTATAGTATAAGCAGTAAGCAGTTTGGTGAATACTTTGGTTTTACACAAAATGAGGTTGCTATGCTTGCGAAATATTACAATGTAGAAGAAAAGCTACCTGTAATTAAAGAGTGGTACGACGGATATTTATTTGGAACAACTGAAATTTACAATCCATGGAGTGTTTTAAACTACATTCTGTCAATATCAGTGTGCATAAATGCAATTCAAGAGCCGTACTGGAGCAATACCAGCTCCAACAGTATTATTTATAAGCTCATAAGAGAATCAAGCGAGGAGACTCGTGGAATGGTTGAGGAGCTTATGAATGGTGGAAGTGTTACAGTACCAATTTATGAAGATACTGTTTATGCAGACATTGATGTAAACAGTGACCATATATGGAGCTTTTTATTGTTTACAGGCTATCTGAAACAAATTAATGCTGAACTACGTGACGATATGATATATCTTACTTTGATGATACCTAACATTGAAGTAAAAAGTATATACAGAAGAACAATATTACAGTGGTTTAAAGAAAAGACAGTTGCAAACTCACGGGAAGAATTGTTTAATGCTCTTATTAGTGAAGATATTGAAACAATTGAAGATACAATATGTGACTGGCTTGATGAAACAATAAGTTTCCATGATGAACATGAAAACTATTACCATGGCTTTTTAACAGGATTGTTGTCAGGTTTTAAGGGGTATACACTCAAATCAAACCGTGAGAGTGGTGACGGACGACCTGATTTAATGCTGTTGGAGCGTAGAAAACATAAACTTGCAGTTATTATTGAAATAAAGGCAACAAAAGAGTTTACCAAACTTGAATATTGGTGTGACGAGGCATTGAGACAAATTGAAGATAATCGCTATGAAACAGAACTCATTAACGACGGCTATCAGAACATCATTAAGTATGGAATTGCTTTCTGTAAGAAGTCGTGCATGGTTAAAAAAAGATAACAGGTGTATATGATGATATGACCTACATTTGTAACTTCTCTTTTTGAGTACCGTGCATAAAGATGTTAGCGAACGGCTACCCTACATACAGCCGGAATTAGCAGAACAAGTGCATGCTGTGCTATTGCAGAATAAACAAGAGCGTCATATTCGTGGCGGTATGGCAACTAAGAAAAAATATGCCAAACTTCGTCAAGCACGTTATCAGAAAGAGCGATAGAAATAGAAATATAATTGAACCCTCCCCCTCCTATAGAGGTGGGAGGGTTCTTACTTGAATATGATAAAAATACTGATTTTAGTATATCTTAATATGATTATGTTAGTAATTTGCTAGAGGATTTGCAGTAAAATTAAAAAAATATGTCATTTTAAAGAATGCATAAAAATTGCATTCTTTTTTTTGATATATCCTGCAAAAATAAAATTGGTCAAAATCCATAATAAACCTGTTGAAATACCTTGACAAATAGTATAAAATGTGTTAAAATAATATTGGGTGATGAATTATGAGTCTTATTTTTTACAATTTTTTGAAAAATAAAAAAATTTTTAAACTAATTTCATGCGCTTGGGCTAGCGCATTATTATGCAGTGTGTCTGTTAGTAATATTACGTTTGCAGAAGATGAAATACAAGATTCTTATGCAGAAACACCAGTCATAAGTTTCAGTGTAGAAAATCTTTCTCCTGAAATAGAAACTGATTTAGATTATACAGACTGGTGGTATAGTGAATGGGAAAATTGTCATTATATTTTTCTTCCCGTAACGGCTGATAGAAGTAATTTAATTATTAATTATACAACAGAAAGTGAATCAGTTTATTTAAACGGCGAATTTATTGTTTCTGGTGAAAAGACTGCTATATTAAGCCAAGCAGATGAATTTAAAATTACTGTCGGAAAAACAGATTGCGGTATTTTAAAAATTATGCAATCTAATTTAGGGTGCATTTATCTCACAACAGAGAGTGGTGGCACAGATATGCTAGATGCCAATAAAGGCTTTGTGGATACAGGTTCAGCTCTAATGCTGAATGAAAAAGGTAGTATTGAGTATAACGGCGAACTTGAAAAAATTAAGAAGCATGGCAATTCTTCATGGGATTACAGCCGGAAAAAGCCTTATAATATTAAATTGCCTCAGAAAGCGGATTTATATGGCATGGGAAAAGCAAAAAAATGGATATTATTAGGCAATTTTCTTGACCATTCTATGTTGCGTAATACTATGACACTGGAAATCAGTCGTGCAAGTGGTATGGATTATGTCATGGATTCTATATTTGTAGATTTATATGCAGATGGTTCTTACAGGGGTACATATCAGTTAAGTGAACGTGTACAAATACAGAAAAATCGTGTGAATATCACAGATTTAGAAGAAAAAACAGAGAAATTAAATAAATTAGAGTTAGATAAATATGAACGTGTATTTGTCGGTGCGTCTAATTATGAATATACACAAGACTGTTATAAATATTATGATATTCCTAATAATCCAAAAGATATTACAGGCGGTTATTTGCTGGAATTTAAGATGGCAGGCAGATACCCTAGTGTAGCAAGTGGCTTTGTCACGACTAGAGGTCAAGCTGTTGAAATTGTTAGTCCGGAATATGCTTCTAAAGAACAGGTATTATATATAAAAGGATTTATGCAAGATTTAGAAGATGCAATTTATTCTCCTACGGGTTATAATAACAAAGGCAAACATTATAGTGAATATATTGACGTAGATTCTTTAATAAAAGGCTATTTAATTGAAGAAATTTCTATGGATACGGATAGTTCTTGTGAAAGCTTTTTCTTCTGGAAAGAATCAGATTCTGTCGGAGATGGAAAATTACATTGTGGACCTGCATGGGATTTTGATTTTGCTTATAATAATTATAGTGCAAGTCGTAATAACTGGGACGGCGATATTGGCTATTCTTGGGAACCCAAGAGGCTTTTTGCAGCATATTTTCCAATTAGTGGATATAATGCAGAAGACGGAAAAGATTCTGCAACAGTTGGTGTTAGTTGGATAGGAACATTATATAAACGTGGGGATATTGTGAAACGCACGGCTGAAATTTACTCAAAAGATTTTTATCCGTATTTGTGTAAACTCACAGATACAGAACAGAAAGATGGTGCATTACTCACACAAATGGGAGAAGCAATTCGACCTTCAGCAGATATGAATAATGCAAGATGGCATATGTATGGTGACGGTGCATTTAAAGTATTTGGACCTAAACACGGTGATAATTTTACAGAATGTGTAGATTTTTTGCGTGATTTCACAAAAAAAAGAGCAGACTGGCTTTCAGAATTATGGCAGCCGATGATTTCAAAAAATGCGCCTTATGTGAAAGGCGATGTTAATATGGACGGTACATTTAATCAGCAAGATTTGAAAATGCTTCAGCAATGGTTGCATTCTGGAAAACTGACTTATTGGAAAGCCGGAGATTTCAACGAAGATGGAAAAATAAATATTTATGATTTCTGTCTGATGAAACGTGCATTAAAAAAATAATAAAAATATTAATAAATAGAAAACCGCTTAAAGCCTAATATTTAGGCGGTTTTTTATTATATAATCTGGCGAAGTTTCGCTGAAAATAAAATTATTTACGGAGGTTTTTATGTATCATGAAAGTAAAAGGTAATTTTTCTGAATTATTGGTAAAATTTTACTGTGATTTACCGGAGGAAATGACAAACTCTGCTTTAGAACGTATTTCTGAAATGGGAATAAATCGAAAATGGAAAAGAGAATTTAAAAATATTAAAAACAGAGAAGAAAAAATAGTATTTGCTTTAAAATCAAAAGAGTTACTTGGATATTTTATAGATATGGTTTATGAACAGCATCAAGAGCAAATTGCTTTTCCCTTAGAGGGAACAAAATATCAAGATGTAATAGATTCTTATAATGAAGAAAATTATTTGCTGAATACAATTTATTTGTTTAAAAAATGCAAAGAAGATTTGCCATTTCGTATTGCTGTAAGAGATTTATTTATGAGGTCAAAATTATTTCATACGATTGTTTTTAGTACCAATCCTAAAGAAAAAGTAAAAGAATTACTCGAAGAATCAGAAAAACTAGAATTAAAACAACAAAAACCAGAAGAACAAGAACTAGAAAAACAAGAAATTATTCAAGAAGAACAAGAGAAAATCGAACAGGAAAATATTATAA
>CAMWHN010000162.1 GCA_947174085.1 uncultured Ruminococcus sp. | reverse complement strand
GTTCATACATGATAGCATCAGCCTGTTTGACAAGCTCAAATAATTTATCTTTTGGTGTGACTTGTGCAACGATTGTGCCAATACTAGCATCAATTTCATAAGGCTTCATCAAAATAGAATTTACTTCTTTCAGCTTTTTCTGGAAATCACTTTCTAATTTTTCCATATCATCTTCATCAGCGTCAGCATTAAATACAATAAATTCATCACCGCCGAATCTTGCACAAATACCGCTGCCACAGCATTCTTTAATTACAGAAGACAATCTTTGCAAAGCAAAATCACCCTCTTTGTGTCCGTAATTATCATTAATAAATTTTAAACCGTCCATATCAATAAAAGTAATCATAATAGAACGGTTCTCTTTTTGACAGCGTTTCAAAAGCTCTGCTGTGATACGAATAAAGCCTGTACGATTATAGACCCCACACATTTGATCCAATGTATATAATTTATCTAATTCGTAAACTGCACGGTTTAAATAAATTAATTTTCTGATATTCTCAATCGAATTACTAATACTTAGCATAAACGAATGACAGAGCATACTTTTAATTGGAAAATCACTATTTGTAATTACATAATAGCCCAGACATCTTTCCCGAAAATGCAACGGCAGAAAATAACTAATATTACCACCTGTTTCTAACGGTACAGGAAACATATCTGCACTTCTGAATCTTTTGACAGTATTAAAATTACCTTTATTCCAAATTAAAGGCGCACTCATATGTTTCGTATAGCCATGAATACGATACTCTCCCTCTGCATTGTGATAATTTAAATTCCGGAACACACCCTCCCATTCTGAACAAAGGCAAATACTAAACTGTTCACAATCTAATTCACCCATAAAATTTTGAATTACTTTAAAACTTTCCTCCATTGTTTCTGTTGCAGACAATTCAGAATTAAGACGATTTAATAATAAAATATTACTTCTGCAATTATCAATTAACTGAAATGCACTTTTTTTATATTCCCGAATATTTTCTGAAACTTCTTTGCAACAGCCACAACTTTCAGCAAATACCGGATATGCGTCTAATATTACAGTTTTTTCTATAGATTCTTCTGGCGCATCTAGCACATGCAACAGCAATTCACAAGATTTATACCCTGCTTCGTTCAAAGGTCTTGTCACTGTTGTCAGAGCCGGACAATAATGTCTTGCATTATATGTATTATCAAAACCAGTGACAATAATATTATCTGGTACAGAAATATTATATTTTTCTAATTCTGCAATAACTGCAAGAGCCATAGCATCATTTGCACAGATAATCGCATCTGGTGTTGAAATTCCAGCATTCCTGAAAAATTTTACTGCTTTTTTTCCGTCAATTGCCCGAAACTCTCCAAAATAAATTTGATTTTCTGCAACAGGGAGCTGATGTTCCTGCATGACTTCCAAAAAAGCTTGGTATCTCGCTCTTGCTTCAGGATTTGCCAAAGGTCCTGACACGAAACAAATTTGTTTTGCTTCATGTTCTGTAATCACATGAGATACAATTTCACGCATTGCTTTTGTATTATTAATTCTGACATGATAAAAATCTGCATCATTTTCACCGTCTAATACTACAACAGGCATACCAGAAGCTTTTGCTCTGGCAATAATTTTATTTCTTTCTTCAAGATTTCCAATTGTATTTGTCATTAAAATCATAGCATCAAATTTATTTTCATTAACCAATTCATAAATATTATATTCTCCTGTGTCGTAATATGCATTTGCAATGACACCGCTAAATGACGAGAAACAAGAAATATTTGCATGATGTATTTTTGCACAGTCAATAATTCCTTCCAAAATGCTATTTTGATATTCTTCATCAATTCCCGCTACGACAACTGCAATATTTTTAATTTGTTTTGTATTTTCTTGAAAATCCATATATTACCACCGTTTCCTTTCTCACTAGTTAGATTCAAAAAAAAAATTAAAACGCATTTTTTAGTAATTCTATTATAGCATATTTTTTACAGGAAATCAAGAGCGAATATATATTTTTTTACAGCACCGTTTCTTTAAAACTGCATATGATATATTACACATAAAAAATTAAAATTTTATTTTTATGTGAATTTTTCAGAAAGGGTGATTTTTTTACAGGTTATGGAACTTCATGCTTTTCAGAAACTGGCTGAAAATGCAGAAATGCATACAGAAATATCTCGAAATTCAGAAAATTTAGAAAATTCTGTATGCGAAACTGCTGGTTTACAGCCACAGCCTATGACAGTTTTTCCAGATGTAACACCTGTCGGAATGGCTTATGTTCCCTATCAATTATGGGGAGATATTTATGATTCTAAAACAGGTTTTCAACAAGGAACAATGTTTCCTGTGCTAGATATGCCATTTCAGCCGGAAGGAGGTATTTGCCAATGATGCACAATCAAAACCAATTATTACGCATGATTCAAAAATATGATTTTGCATTATACGACTTAATGCTATATCTTGATACGCATACGCAATCCCGAGAAGCACTTGCATTATTTGACAAATACCGTTCTCAACGTCAGCAAGCCGTTGACGAATATACCAAACGCTTTGGCTCACTACAAGCAATTCAAAATCAAAATCCTAACCAATGGGAATGGGGAAAAGGTCCTTTCCCATGGGAAAGAGAGGCGAATTAATTCTATGTGGATTTATGACAAAAAATTACAATATCCTGTGCATATTAAAAATCCTAATCCTCAAATGGCACAGATTATTATGACACAAATCGGTGGTCCTGACGGAGAATTAGGCGCATCTTTGAGATATTTAAATCAAAGATATACTATGCCAACAGATGAAATTAAAGGCTTGCTTACAGATATTGGTACAGAAGAATTAGCACATATAGAAATGGTAAGTGCAATTGTATATCAATTAACAAGAGGTTTAACCCCAGAAGAACTGAAAAAAAGTGGATTTGATAAATATTTTGTTGACCATACAACAGCAATTTATCCGGCTTCCGCCTCTGGTGTGCCATTCACAGCGGCTTATTTCCAGTCAAAAGGTGATGCTTTTGCAGATTTAACAGAAGATATGGCGGCAGAACAAAAAGCAAGGGCAACTTATGATAATATTTTAAGACTTGCTGACGACCCTGATGTAATAGACCCTATTCGATATTTAAGACAAAGAGAAATTGTGCATTTTCAGCGTTTTGGAGAAGCAATGCGTATGGTACAAGATAGACTAAATTCAAAGAATTTCTATGCTTGCAATCCAAGTTTTGAAAAAAAATGTGGAAATCATTGTCCAAATCGTTGTAAACATCATTAATAGTTTTTAATTTTTCTAAAAAAATAGAAAAGTGAATAATTAACATCAAAAATAAAAGCATTGTCTAAAGGGCAATGCTTTTTACATATTAAATAAAAACAAAATCCGGATTTATATTAACAGATTTAATATAATTATAAATATATTCCGTATGAATCGAATCACCCATGACAATTAGAACTGCTTGTCCATCAGGAACAGGAGAAATATCAATTTTTTCTTTAGTGGCGTTAATTTTTAGCCATTTATTATCAGAAATCGGCAAAGAACCCTTAAGACGAAAAATAATGCCACAATTAGAATCTTGCATGATAGCATTAATTATTTTTGCAATTTGATTTTCTGGAATTCCCACATGCATGAAATAATGTACTTCGCTTTTTAAATTATCTATATGAAATTTTTTGACATAGCTCGCATGCGAATAGCCTGCACAGGAAAAATCAAAATAATCTTGATTGGTAAAATTTTCCCAATTTTTTACAAAAAAATCTTCTGGTTGGAAAAATCTATTGCATTGGATTTCAGAAAGCATTTGATTTAAATTATTTGAAATTTTTTCAGGTAAATGTTTAAAATCTGTTTGTTTAATGGCATTTAATTTGCTTAGAATTAACCTGCCACAACATGCAGATTCTGAAGCTAATAAATAACGCATTTGTTCTGAAAGCGAATTATCTAATTCGGCAGGAATAATCCCTAGAATACTACCGATTTCAAACCATTTGTCAAGTGGTGATTCATAAAGAATATCAAAAAATTCGTCCATATCAAAAATGCCTGACGGTTCTATCATAATTCTGTCAAAATGTTGCATACCTAAACTAATTAATTTTGTTTTAAAACGTCTTTTATGACAATCGGCATCACAACCGCCAGTAATCATTTCTAATTGGCAGTTTTCAGATTTTAAATCTTGTAATAGCATCATATCTATGTTGACAGCTCCGAAATCATTTTCCAGAATTGCAATTTTATAGCCTTGCTGAATAAAATAACTCGCATATTTTCTTAAAAAAGTTGTTTTTCCTGCACCCAGAATGCCTGTAATCAGATCTATTTTTGTCATGAAATCATATCCTTTGCTCAAAATTATAATTTTATTTTAGCACAAAATATTAAAAAAGTCAATTATTTTGCTTGAAATTTACAGAAAAATTCAGGAAAATAAAATATCTTAAAAAAATTTTTATTTTTTTGAAAAAAGTACTTGACAAATTAAATAAAATATGCTATACTGTAATAGTCAACAACGAGATTTGAGAGTTAGTTATTAAATAGGGGTATAGCTCAGTTGGTAGAGCAGCGGTCTCCAAAACCGCGTGTCGAGGGTTCGAGTCCTTCTGCCCCTGCCATGTTTCTGTATCAAAAAAGATGATGGAGCAAAAGAGATCGATTTATCGGTCTTTTTTATTGTTTCAGTGGCTGAAAATTTTTAATGGAAACCGTAGATGACATTGTAGGAAAAACAGTCCGAAACAGGATTCGAACCAGCGAAAAATAGTTTTCAGGATAAATTCAGAGTCAATCACATAAAAAATTCAGCTGAAACAACTGATTTCAGATATAGTTACCCTATTAAAAAACAGAATGCTAAGAATACCGAAAGATATAATGAATAGCATCATGTAAAGAAATATTTATACGCAAAAAAGTTTTTATTCTGTGCTTTAGTACAAACCAATATTTTTCAATAGGATTGAACTCGGGAGAATATGCAGGAAGAAAAATAAGATTGTAACCGTATTTACTGCATATTTGATAAGGCAGTTTTTTCCGATGAAATGATGCATTATCCATAACAATTGTTGTGGCTCTTTCAAGTCGTGGCAACAGGTACTTTTCAAACCACATTTCGAAAAGTGCTGAGTTCATTGTTCCGCTGTATTGTATTGGTACAACGTGAGTTCGACAAAAAAATCAGTCAATTAGATACAAAAAGCCATTTTGCATA
>CAMWHN010000161.1 GCA_947174085.1 uncultured Ruminococcus sp. | reverse complement strand
ACAACAGAAAGATCAATGATTACAGGAGTCATGGTATAATAAATAAGTACAATCCGATTGGATTTAAAATTAATATTAGAAAGGTGATTTTATGCCTGAAAAGGAAAATATGATAATTGGTAAAAACCCTGTTCGTGAAGCATTAAAAAGCAAACAGCCAATAGATGTGATTTATATCAATAATGCTAGTGGCTTAGGGGAGATTATTAAACTTGCCAAAGAAAAAAATATTGTGATTAAGACAGTGAATGAACAGAAGTTATCACAAATGGCTGAAAATGGTGTACATCAAGGTGTGATTGCATTTGGTGCATGTGCTGACTATGTGACAGTAGAAGATTTATTAGAAATTTCTCGGAAAAAAGGCACAAAGCCATTTTTGATTATTTGTGATGAAATTGAAGACCCTCATAATTTAGGGGCGATTATTAGAACAGCCGAAACTGCCGGCGCAGATGGTGTTATTATTCCCAAAAGAAGAAGTGCCATGTTGACACCAACTGTATATAAAACTTCTGCCGGAGCTGTCAATTGGTTGCCTGTTGCAAGAGTTTCTAATTTAAGTGCGACAATTGATAAATTAAAAAAAGAAAATATCTGGATTTATGGCACAGATATGAACGGTAGTTTGTATACAGAAACTAATTTTGATGGTGCAGTTGCACTTGTGATTGGTTCGGAGGGGTTTGGCATGAGCAGATTAATCAAAGAAAAATGTGATTTCTTAGTAAAATTGCCAATGCTTGGAAAAATTACTTCTCTGAATGCGTCAGTTGCAGGAGGGATTTTCATGTATGAAGTTGTTCGGCAAAGAATGCAGATGGAAATTAGATAGGAGAGAAAAGCATTCATGAAAAAAGAAAAAGACTATACAGAGATTACAAACCAACAGCCAGTAAAAGAAAAATTAGTGTTCAGAAAACCAGCACAACAAGAAGAACGTCATGAAATGGAATCTAGTCGCACAAGAGTTTCTTTTATTGAATCTACTACAGATGCAATGCCTGTGCGGAATGCAGTACAGTCTGATGAATCGGATAAAAAACAAGAAAATTTCTATGATACGACTTCTAAAATTCGCCGTATGAGTGATTCCACTCGTGCGAGAGAAGCCGAAAAGACGAAAAAAAATTTTAAAAAAGGCAAAAATCTTGATTATACAGAAGAAAATTATACTTATGAGAAAGAACGTCCTGACGGAGAATATTTATATACGCATATTCATGAGAAAAAGAAAAATAAAGTAAAAAAACGGAAACGTTCTTTTCGGCAAAATGATGTAACTGCTGTCGCAACAGAGACTTTGCATTTAGATTTGCGTGATATTGTACCGGTTGCTGTATCTCCGCCACAAGAACCCGTTAAGCCTATTGATGTCAAGCCTGCACCCAGAGCGCAACAAACAAGCTTAGATTTGAGTGCGCCTAATCAGAAAAATACAACAGCAGATGCATTAGATGTAACTATCAGACGTACACCCGAAGAAGCCGAAGAAGAAACACGCCGCCGTCAAGAAGTTTCTGATATGATGAAACTGGAAAATATTTCAGAAATTGAAGCAGATATTAAAATACTTCGAGGTGCTATTTTTTTCCGAATGGGTGCATTAATGCTTGTTACTATTATAAGTGCTTATTTATCTATTAGAACCGCATTGCCGTTAGATTGGTTAAATAGTGTTCCGGAAAATTTAGCATGTCTGATGCAATTATTATTAGGCTTAGCGGCAGGTTCTGTTTGTGTACCGGCATTGAAAAATGGCTTTACAAGATTATTACAACGCCGTGCGGATACAGATAGTTTAGCAGCAATTGCATTATTTGCCTGTTTACTAGATGAATTTTTTGGCGTTTTTGGTATGAGTACAGAATTATTATCCCATCATTTTATGCCCTGTGCAGTTTTTATTTTATTACTGCATACAATGGGAAAGTTATTAATTATTGACAGGGAAGAAAGAAATTTAAAAGTTGTTCGTAGTATTGCAGAAAAACGCTGTACTTATGGATTACGAATTGTAGAAGATGAACAGCGTGCAGAAGCATTTGCAAGAGGTGTCCTGAATGATTATCCTGTAATGGCATCTATGAAAATGGCAAATTCTCTGTTAGATTTCAGAAGATATACTTATTCGGCAGATATGGCAGATTATTTCTGTCATTATGTCGCACCGATTAGCTGTATTTTTTCGTTTGTTATATCTGTTATTATGGCAATTGCGAAACATGGCGGTATTAGCTATTTTACAAGTTTATTTTCTATGTTTTCTGTTGCCTGCGGTTGTGTGGCAATTACATTAGTTGTAAATTTGCCTTTGTTTCAGGCAACACAAAAATTAGCAAAATCAAAAGCATTATTACTTGGCTATCAGAGTATTGATGATTTCTATGATACAAATTCTTTGATGGTAGATGCGTCTGCTATGTTTCCAGAGGGTTCTATTCAATTACAGGGTGTGAAAACATATTCTAATGTAAAATCTGATGAAACATTGATTGCTGCAAAAAGTCTTGCATTATATGCCGGAAGTGCATTTGGTCATATTTTTGATGAAGTTCTGAAAGGCAGAGAGCATATTATTTATCCGGTTGAAAATTATATTTATGAAGATTCATTAGGGCTTTGTGGTTGGATTCATAATCAGCGTGTATTATTAGGCAATCGTGATTTAATGATTAGTCACAGAATTGAGGGTGTGCCGTCTAAAAATAAAGAAGCTGAACTTGTTGGAGAAGGCAAAGAAGCAATGTATTTATCTATTTCTGGTAATTTATCTGCATTATTTGTCATACAGCTCCAAGCTGATAAAGCTGTGAAATCATGGGTAAAACAAGCAATGCGCTATAATCTGTGTTTTATTTTACACAGCGTAGACCCTATGATTACATTGCAGAAAGTTTCGTCATTGTTTGAAATTCCGCAACATATGGTAAAAATTATTCCTGCTAAAATGCGTGGAATTTATCAGGAAGAAACAGCACCTTTGAAAGAAATGAGTGCATCTCTGGCTTGTACAAATGATTTTAGTAATATCGCACAGTTAATTATTGCAACAAAAATTGTTCGTAATTCTGCAACAGTAGGAATTTTTGTGCAAGCTGTTACAGTTTTAATCGGCATTGCCTTAATCTTAATGGAAGCTTTATTGCATTTGGGCATTACATCTGGTTGGATTATGCTTTTTCAGATAATAACAGCAGTATTAACTGTATTATGTGTGAATATCCGGCGTTTATATTAAAGGTGGTGTGTTTGTTTGAATAAATTTGATGAATATAATGCCGATTTGCCAAGACCAAGACAAACATTACAAAATAATAATTCAGAAATGCAATTTGAAAATGCAATGCCAGAATTAAGACGTGCGAATAAGAAAACAGAACAAAATTTTAGTGATACAGTAAAATTACAGTCTGTTGGGTCAGAGTATCAAGAGTTTGAAAATAATGATGAAGAATATGAAGAAGATTTCGGATATGGAGCTTATGAAGAATATGATAAAGCAGACTGGAGGCAGAATCAAATCAATATGAATAAAACTGTCTCTAAAAAAAATCAAAAAAGCCAAAAAAATTATGCGCAAAATAGGCAGGCTGTGAAAAAATCAAATCAGACAAACAAGCCTAGTAAAAAGAAAAAATCTCATGGAGGTGGTTTCTTGCAGCGTCTTGTTAGAAAAATTGCAGTTTTTATCGCAGTTATATTTGCAATTTATTCAGCAATTGCATTGCTGTTAATCAGCAAATTAGAAAAAATTCCCAGAGGTGAAAGGCTTGTTACTTCTGGAACGTTACAAGCCGGCTATGTGCAGAATATTTTATTAATTGGTACAGATGCAAGAGATATTACAACAGAACGTGGGCGTTCTGATACGATTTTATTATTATCGCTAAATTCCAGAACACAGAAAATTTATTTAACTTCGTTTATGCGTGATGCCTATGTAGAAATCCCCAATTATGGAAATCATAAATTAAATGCGGCTTATTCATTCGGCGGTGCGGAATTACTCATGGATACACTGGAAAAAAATTATAATATCAGCATTGATGATTATTTATGTGTTAGTTTTATGGGATTCGCAGGCATAATAGATGCTTTGGGCGGTGTGGAAATTGATGTTTCTGATGCCGAGGCAGACGCTTTAAATGTTATTTTGCAAAGTGAAGTAAATTCTCTTGCTGGTGATGATATTTTTTCTGATTTTCTGGAAAAAGGCGGAAAATATATTCTAAATGGCAAACAAGCGTTATCTTATGCGAGAATCCGTTATGTAGGTAATGCCGATTTTGAAAGAACGTCTCGTCAAAGAGAAGTCATGACACAGTTGTTGCAAAATGCGAAAACTAAAATGGTAACGGCTGTACCAGAATTACTTTCTTCTGCACTTCCAAATTTAGGTGCGAATATGTCTACAGCAGAATTATATTTCTGGTCATTGCGTGTGCCGTCTGCTGTTTCTTATGAAATTGAACAGTTACAAATCCCAGCTTCTGGGACTTATACACCGGCAGATATTAATGGTGAATCTGTGTTACAAGTAGATTTTAATGCGAATATTCAGATTTTACAAGATACTGTATTTTCTGTACCCGAGGGCGAACAGTAAGGGAGGTTTTATGCGTAGAATTTTCTGTATACTTATGATTTTACTATGCTTGACGGGCTGTAGCAGTAAAGAAAAAAATGCTTTGCCTGTTTCAGAACAAATAGCTTTAGAATTACCGGAAGAAATACAAGAAGAAACACAGGAAGAAATACAAGAGGAAATACAAGAGGAAATACAAGAAACCCAAATGCTAATAACTTCAATTGTAGAGCGTGTCGAATTATTGCGTTCTGAAAATAATTATATTCATGATGAAAATGCCGTACTTTCGGAAACAGAATTTGAATTTTATAATAATTATTTAATTTCTTTGCATGATTCTCAAGATATTAACGCAATGATTGTAATTACTAGTAATTTAGACGGTGTTTCTCCTGAAGATTTTGCAAAATGTTATTATCATGCTGTTTTTGGGGAAGAAGAAACAAATGGATTTTTATTATTAATTAATAATGATAGTTATCAAGATAAATATTATTTGTCTGGGAGCTTTCAGCAAGATATTTCTGAACAGGAATTATATAATTTAATTTTAAAAGCAACGCCTTGCTTAGTAGAAGAACGCTATGCAGATGCATTGGAAATTTTATTTTCTTTTATAAATTTAGAAAATTGAATTTAAAAAATTAAATATAATACTTAC
>CAMWHN010000160.1 GCA_947174085.1 uncultured Ruminococcus sp. | reverse complement strand
AAATACAGACCCAACAGAAACAAGCACAACATCATCTAACATAAATACAGACCCAACAGAAACAAGCACAATGCCTACAACAGATTTTATATTAGGTGATGTAGACGATAATGGCAAAATAAATGCAGAAGATGCTTCTGCTGTGTTGGAACATGCCGCAAATATTGGAGCTGGGTTAGGTGGTACACTAACAGATAATCTCAAAAAATGTGCTGATGTTGATGAAAATGGCATTGTGAATGCAGAAGATGCATCACAAATTTTAGCATATGCCGCCGCTGTAGGTTCAGGAAAAACTTATGAATTTCAAAAAGCCGATAAATCTGAAATTGTGGACGCTGACCCAACAGCTCCAACTTATTGGTAAACAATGGAGTTAAAACATTCTGAAATTCCGATTTTGTATTTGGTTATTCCCTGTTATAATGAAGAAGAAGCTTTGCCTGTGACAGCTAAAAAATTAAAAAGCAAAATGCAGGATTTAATTACAAATTATCAAATTTCTGAAAATAGTCATGTAATTTTTGTGAATGATGGTTCTAAAGATAATACTTGGAATCAAATTGAATTATTACATGCCGAAGATAATTTATTTCGTGGGATTAAACTTTCCAGAAACTGCGGTCATCAAAATGCATTGCTTGCCGGATTAATGACAGTCCGGCAAGAATGCGATATTATTATTTCTATGGACGCAGATTTGCAAGATGATATTCATGCAGTAGATGCTATGTTAGAAAAATATCAACAAGGCTGTGAAATTGTTTATGGCATTCGTAGCGACAGAGAAACAGATACGGCTTTTAAAAGAAGTACTGCACAAGGGTATTATAAGCTTATGCATGCTATTGGTGTGGAATTAATTTATAATCATGCAGACTATCGGCTTATGTCAAAAAGAGTATTACAAGAATTATCCAACTATGAAGAAGTAAATTTATTTTTGCGTGGTTTAGTGCCAATGCTAGGCTTTCAAACTGGAGAAGTTTATTATTCTCGTGCGCCGAGATTGCAGGGCGAATCAAAATATCCGTTGAAAAAAATGCTCAATTTTGCATTTGAGGGGATTACTTCGCTATCTGTAAAGCCAATTCGTATGATTACAAGTTTGGGTGTGAGTATTTTTTTAATTAGTTTAGTTATGCTAGTATATATTCTGGTAAGACATTTTCAAGGCTATACTGTCGAAGGGTGGACGTTTTTAGCTGTGTCCGTCTGGGGAATCGGCGGTTTGCAATTATTGGGCATTGGCATTGTCGGCGAATATATTGGCAAAATCTATTTAGAAACAAAGCATAGACCTCGGTATCATTTGGAGCTGTATTTAAAATAGTTTTTGAATATATGAAAATGCTTTTGAGATGAAGTTTCTTAAAAGCATTTTTTTAGTTACGCTAAATTTACGCAAAAAATGCTTTGTTCTTTCATAATGTATTTTGATTTTTGTCATGTAATTATCACATTTTAGAGTATAATAATACTTGTAAACAAAAATCATATCAGCAAAGCTGATGATATAGCAATCAGAAAGGATGAATTGTATGTTTGATAATCAAAATCAAAATCATAATAATTATGATAATTTATATCAGAATTATCAGGAGGGTGAGAATAATAATTATATTGATTATGTATCTGATAATGGTTCTCAAAATTCTCCAAAAAATAACGGCGGAAAAAATTTTTTAAAAGTCATTGCAGGTGTACTAGCATTAGCAATTGTTTCTGTTTCTTCTATAGAAATGTATAAATTATTCGGTCGCAATGATTCTAACTGGGATTCTTCTGTTAGTAGTGATACGGAAGCTATGGAAAGTTTGAATAATTCTGAAGAAGAAACAAGTGCTGTTCTGGAAAATAACACAAATGCTGTTGTTAATTCCACAGCAAACTGGATTAACATGGCTGCACCAGAGGGTGCTTTAAGCATTCCGGATATTGTAGAAAAAGCATTGCCTTCTGTTGTAGGCATTAATGCAATATTTGAATATACACCACAGAATACACAAAGTTATTGGGGCTTTGGATTTTATGGTAATGGTTATGGGAATAATAACACACAAACACAACAGATACCTGCTACAGGTACAGGCATTGTTATGACCGCAGATGGCTATATTATCACAAATGCACATTGTATTTATGATACAGAAAATCAATGCGGAAAAGCGATTAGTGTCAGTGTTGTGATGGGCGATGAGGATGCAACAGAATATGATGCGCAAATTATTGGCTATGATTTAGAAACAGATTTAGCTGTTTTGAAAATTGATGCAACAGGACTAACACCAGCAGAATTTGGTAATAGTGATGATTTAAGAGTGGGTGAAATGGTTGTCGCAATTGGAAACCCTCTTGGATTTGAATTATTCGGTACAACCACTTGTGGTATTGTTTCTGCTTTGAATCGTGAAATTACTATCAATGAAAAAGATATGACGTTAATTCAAACTGATGCGGCTATTAATGCCGGTAATTCTGGTGGACCATTGTTAAATGGCTATGGACAAGTGATTGGAATTAATTCTGCAAAAATGTCTTCCACTTATGGAAGTGCCAGCGTAGAGGGCTTAGGCTTTTCGATTCCGATTAGTGATGCAAAAGATATTTTAGAAGATTTAATTAATCATGGGTATGTAACAGGCAGACCACAATTTGGTATTAGTGGCGTTGATGTGTCTGAATCTGACGCACAGCATTATAATATGCCACAAGGTGTTTATGTATATGCTGTCACAAATGGCAGTGCCGCAGAATTAGCTGGCATTCGTCAGGGTGATATTATTACAGCTGTAGGTGATACTGAAGTGAATACGACTGATGAATTAAACGAAGCAAAAAATCAATACAATGCTGGTGATAATATTAAAGTAACTGTTTTCCGTTCAGGAGAGTTTTTGGAACTGGATTTAACACTGCAAGAAGTGCATCAGGAAGATTAATTAGTATTAATTTAGTATAAATTGGAAAAAATTAGCAAAATTTGATTAAAAATTAACACTGCGGGCAAAAAAAAAAAATTAATTTTTTTGCCCGTTATTTTCTTGTCACAAAATGCTAAAGATGGAAAAAACGTCATGAAAAGGGCATAAAAACCTTTATTTTTGTGCAAGTCAGCTAAAAATATAATAAATATTCAGTCAATATTTTAAAAGAAAATTGGACAAGGGTGTTGACAATTTCAAAATAATGTGCTAAAATATGTAGTATAAAAACGTTTCTGTGCTGTCATGTCGGGACAGTGTGGGGATGTTTGAGGCAAGGCATAGGAGTGAAACTACATGTAAGGCAGTTCACATGTGCAGAGTGATTTTTAATAATTTGCTTCTGTGTCGTGAAAATCAAAAATCTACAAAGAAGAGAGAGGTAATCTAACAATGAAGAAATCATTTCTGAGTAGAGCAATGTCTGCGGCGATTGCAGTACCAGTTGCTCTGTCTCAAACACTCGTTGTCGCTTCTTTCGCTGTTGATGATAATGCAGTGAATGAGAGCGGTCTCCAGACAATCACAATTGAAAACTTCAAACAAGTTCCAGTTGCAGACTCCGAACTTTCTCCGATTACTGAAGTTGAGAAGTATGCAAAATATGAAAAATATTCTACATGGAACACCACACTGAAAGCTTGGACATTCTCACAGGCTGGTCAAACTTATACTTTGGATATTTCCAAGCTGACAGAATCACTGTTGACAAGTGATGCTTGGTATGTGGATATGCTGGAAGATATTGTGAATAATCCAGAATATGTATTGGCTACAGCAGAAATCGGCTTAGATGATGTCACAATGGTATTAGATGTGGATTATCCTTATGAAGTTGCTATCAAAGATATTCTTCAAAAACAGTTTGCAGAAAAATATCCAGATGTAGAATTAGATTTTAAATCTGATAGTGCATTAGACCTTACAGTTACAATTAAGGCTGCTACAACAGCTCTGGACGATTCTAAAATTCCGTTTGAAGTTACTATTTTAGATGGTGATGGCAATAAACTTGAAACTGTAGATGCTGTAGCAGATTATATCATCAGTACGATAGAGCAAATAAGAGTTGATGCAAATAAGATGATTGATGATGTAGTTGCAGACTATCAGAAAAAACTGGACGACGCACAGGCTCTGAAAGATGAGAAGCAACAGCTGAAAAATGAAAAACAGGCTGAAAAAGATGCGAAAGTAATCGAAGTAGACGAAAAGCAAGATGAAAAAGACAGCAAACAAGCTGAAGTAGTTGAAAAACAAGCCAATGTAAATGCAAAGCAGGAAGAACTTAATGATGCAATTGCAAATGGTGGTGATATCGCTTCTGCACGTAAAGAACTGAGTGACGCAAGAGCGCAACTGAGAGATGCACAGGATAAGCTCGATGATGCACAGGCTCAGCTTGATGATGCAAGAGAAAAACTCGATGATGCACAGGTACAGCTTGATGATGCGCAGGCACAGCTTGATGATGCACAAAGACAAATCAATGAAGCACAGCAACAACTCAATGAGTCTGAAACTATGGCTGAAGGCGAAATTGATAACATGATAGATGGCTATATTGAAAAAATAGAAGCTGCTAAAGATAGATTCAATGGCTTTACTGGTGAGTATTCCGGTGAATATTCTGGTGCAAACGTTGATGAAGCTCTCCAGAGTGCAAAGTCTACACTGAGAAATAAATTCCCAGGTCAAGCTAACAGAATTGACAGGATTCCAAATTCTATTGACGATTTTGCAAATAGCAATATGTATGGAAAACTTGTCAGCGTGTATACAGAAGTCTTGAACCAGATTAACGCACAAACGCAAGATAAAGCTTATGACATTGCGATTACTGTAGATGATGTTCTTGATTTCGCAAAAGAAATTTATGATGTGACAATTTCTGGTGACGTTGTAAAAACTGAAAGCGACTATGTGGAAGCTAGCGGTAAAGTGGAAGGTTCTTTACCAGAAGAATTAACAACAGATGATTTGGCTTATTACTATGACTATTTCAATGAACTGTTCGCACCTGATAACAAGAAAGTAAAAGAAGGTTCTTTGAAAACTGAAAAAGTTATGGGTGCAAGTGGTAACGGTGTATCAGATACATTGTCTGGCGAAGCTACTCTTGAAATCAAAAGAGTAATCACTCTGGAAGTAGAAGATTTACAAGATACTACAGTTACAAGCAGTGATACAACCACAACATCAACGTCAGTTAGTACAGATGATACTGGCGATGGCAGTGATACAACCACAACATCATCGTCAGTTGATCCAAATGGCAGTGATACAACCACAACATCATCATCAGTT
>CAMWHN010000159.1 GCA_947174085.1 uncultured Ruminococcus sp. | reverse complement strand
GCTTTCACAAGATGCATTAAATTTATATATCAGATTTTTTCTCAGTGGGACACTGGAAATCTATCGGCAATGGCTGAAAGGAAATTTTCAGCTTACGCTTGATGAACTTGGAAAATTTACAAGCGAAGTCGCATTTTACGGCTTTTCTTCTGGATTAAAAACAAAGGGGAATGAATTTTGTTAGGAAAAACACATATGACAGTAGGCATTGCCATGACATTAGCGATTACACAGCCAGATTCTGTATTAGAAATTTTTTCAGCCGTTTCTGTTGGTGCTGTTGGTGCTTTAATCAGTGATATTGATGTGGATAGCTCTATTGCAAGTAAAAAAATACACCAAATGAATTTGATGATTATTCTAACAGTGATTATATTATTTTGCGTCGCTGTTGTAGATTTGCTATTTGGATTTACAGAAAAAATCTGAAATAGTAATAATATACTTAAAATTATCATAGGGATATTAGCATTTGTTGGAATCTGCGCTTTTGGCAAAAAACAGCCTCATAGGTCTTTTATGCATTCGTTTTTGGCTTTGCTGTTATTAAATATTGCAATTAGCTTTATTTGTCAGCCATTCGTGAAATATTTCACAATCGGGTTTTTATCACATCTTGGCTTGGATATATTAAATAAACGCAAATTAAGATTATTATATCCCCGAAAAAAAGGCTTTAGTTTAAAACTATGTCCTGCTAATGGCATGGTAAATTATATTTTATTTCTTGTTGGTTCTGCGCTCTCTGTTGCAGAAATTATTATTTTTTTGATACGCATCGTCAGAAATTAATTTTAAATTATTTAATAATAAATTATTATAGAAAGAAGTGTGATAATTATGAAATATCAACTTGCAATTTTTGATTTAGACGGAACAATTTTAAATACTTTGAAAGATTTATATCTTGCCATGAATTATGCGTTGCGTGAGAAAAATTTTCCAGAAAGAAGCCTTTTGGAAATTAAATCATTTGTTGGGAATGGAATTTTGAAATTAATTAAACGTTCTGTCCCTGTGGGAACATCTGACGAAGAAATTATGCAAATTCATCAAATATTTCGGGAATATTATTCTGAACACTGTAAAGATAATACAGCTCCCTATTCTGACATTATAGAAGTCATTCAAAAACTGCGCAATGCTGGTATCAAAACAGCTGTGATTTCTAATAAAATTGATTCTGCTGTAAAAATACTTTGTCAAGATTATTTCCCAAATTTATTTGATATTGTGACTGGTGAAAAACAGGGCGTACCTCGGAAACCTGCCCCCGATTCTGTACAGGCAATCTTACAGACTTTACACTATACGTCCGAACAAGCAATTTATATTGGCGATTCTGAAGTTGATATTCAAACAGCCAAAAATTCTGGATTATCTTGCATTAGCGTTGCATGGGGATTCCGTGACGAAGAATTTCTAAAAGCAAATGGAGCTGGACAAATTATTTTTGAACCCTCGGCTTTACTCAATTTGCTTTTATCATAATTAAGGCAACCTTTTGATAGGTTGCTTTTTTGTATGAATAAGCTTTAGTAATTGATTTCTTTGTTATTAGTTCTCTCAAGTAAATAGTCTACAGAAACATGATAGAAATCTGCAATTTTGATTAAAATTTCTATTGGCAAATTGTGTTCTCCTGATTCATAATAGCTATATGTTCTTTGACTACAATGTAATTGTTTTGCTAAATCTGCTTGTGTCAAGTCATTATCTTCTCTTAGGTTACGAATCCGTATAAATTGCATAATAATTTCTTCCTTTTCTTGTAATTCGTATATTATTTTATAAAAAAATCAAGATAAGATTTGCTTTTAGAATAAAATATGCTAAAATATAATGATAATTCCTAGTGAATGGAAATATTTTATTTCTTTGTCCTAAAAAATAAGACAGCATTTTTTTGCTGTCCTATTTTAAATATATTATTATTTATATATTAGCAACATTTATGAAATGGTAATTTACAAATTTTTATTGCATTTATCTGTGGTGGTAAGCTTCTTGTCATAATGCCATTATAAATAATCATAATTTTATCATCTACTTGAAAATTACATGCGCAGTTCGTAAATACAAGCACTTCTTGATTGGTTTTGCAATCACAAACCAAAAGACTATCTGCATTTACTTCCAGAACGGTAGCAATCATTTTTTGCATAATTATCACCTCCCATATAATTTATGCCCATAATTGCAATTTGTGCATATTTTTAAATCCTTGACAGAATAGAAAACCTATGCTAAAATAAAATTAAAAAATAGAAACAGGAGTTTTGACATGAATAGAATCTTAGTTATTGAAGATGATAAAGCATTATGCACTGAATTAGCAATTTTATTAAAAAATTCTGGCTATGAAGTAGTTTGTATCACAAAATTTCAGGATATCTTACAGCAAATGCTACAGGCAAATGCAAATTTAATTTTATTAGATATTAATCTGCCTGAAGTCAATGGAGAAATTTTATTACAAGATTTTAGAAAATCCAGTGATATTCCAGTGATTATGCTAACAAGTCGAACTTCTGAACTTGATGAAGTATTATCTATGAGTTATGGTGCAGATGATTATATTACAAAGCCTTATCACCCGACTATTTTATTATTGCGAATTTCAGCCGTTTTGAAACGCTATGCAAAATTAAGCCCTGTGCAGAATTATCATGATATTCAAGTTAGCACTGTAAAAGGCAGTTTAATCAAAAATAATTCTGAACAGATATTAACAAAAAACGAAATGATTATTTTTCAGTTATTGCTTGATAATCAAGGGCGAATTGTGACTCGTAATGAATTAATGACAGCTTTATGGGATAATGATGAATTTATTAATGACAATGCACTTTCAGTAAATATTAGCAGATTGCGTTCAAAATTGGCTGAATTTGGCTTGCCTGATGCGATTGAAACAAGAAAAAAACAAGGGTATATTTTAACATGAGTGTATTAGATTTTTTAAAAGATAGATTAATGATATATTTCATTTATGCCTGTACAGGTGTATTATTATTGATTTTTATGCTAGCATTTAGAATTAGTTTACAGACAATTGTTATTTTAAATATTATTATATTATTTGCAGTTATTGTGATAGAACTATGGGAATTTTTCAGAAGAAAAAATTATTATGGTAAATTAAAAGCTTGTCTGAACGAACTGGATAAAAAATATTTAATTTCTGAAATGATAGAATCTCCTAATTTTTATGACGGGCAGATTTTATTTGAAGCATTACAGGAATCTAATAAATCTATGTGTGAACATATTGCCGAATATCGTCACCGGAATATAGAATTTCGTGAATATATTGAATTATGGGTGCATGAAATTAAATTACCTGTTGCAAGTCTACAATTAATGTGTCATAATGATAATAATTTAAAATATGCGGAACAGCTTCGGCGTATTGATGATGATATTGAAAATGTATTATATTATGCCAGAAGTGAAAACGCTGAAAAAGATTATATTATCAAAGAAGTTTCTGTCAAACGAGTTTTTGCAGATATTGCCATTAAAAACCGTGAGGAATTACAGCAAAGAAATGTGAATCTTAAAACAGAAAATTTAGATGTCAATATTATGACAGATAGCAAATGGCTTGCCTATATTCTAGGGCAATTAATGGGCAATAGCATGAAATATTTTTCGCCAGAACGTGAACCAGAAATTGTAATTTCTATAGATGACTTGCAAAATCAACAAATCTTGCATTTTCGAGATAATGGCATTGGGATTCCTGAAACTGATTTGCCATATATTTTTGAAAAATCTTTTACAGGTGAAAATGGTCGCATGTATGCCAAATCTACAGGCATGGGCTTATATATTATTAAAAAATTATGCGATAAATTAGGGCATTGTATTCTGGCAGAATCAGAACAAGATAAATTTACTGAAATTATAATTATATTTGGCAAAAATAATTTTCTAAAATTCTAATCTTACAAAATTGTAATGTTCTGTAAGATTAAACTAGCGACAAATTTTAAAAAATGCTGTATGATATATTACAGAAAGGAGCTGTTAATTATGAGTTTATTAAAAATACAGCAGATTGAGAAATATTATGGTAATAAATCTAGCCTTACCAAAGCAATTAATGATATTTCTTTTACAGTCGAGGAGGGCGAATTTGTCGCAATTATGGGAGCGTCAGGCAGTGGAAAAACAACTTTGTTGAATTGCATTTCTACCATTGACCGTGTCACAGCAGGGCATATTTATCTGGAAAATACAGATATTACAACTCTGAAAGGTAAGCATTTAAATCAATTCAGGCGTGAAAAATTAGGCTTTATTTTTCAGGATTTTAATTTACTGGACACGCTGACGGCTTATGAAAATATTTCCCTTGCGTTGTCGATTAAAAAAATTCCTGCCAGCATGATTGACAAATCTGTCAGAACCGTTGCACAGCAATTAGGCATTGCAGAAATTTTGCAAAAATATCCCTATCAAATGTCAGGTGGTCAAAAACAAAGGGTTGCTTCTGCAAGGGCAATTGTGACGAATCCAAAATTAATCCTTGCGGACGAGCCAACAGGGGCATTGGATTCTAAATCAGCAAAAATGCTGTTAGAAAGATTTCAGTATTTAAATCATGATTATAAAGCGACGATTATGATGGTGACACATGATAGCTTTACAGCAAGTTATGCAAGCCGTGTGATATTTATCAAAGACGGCAAAATCTTTAATGAAATCAGCCGAGGGCATGACACCAGAAAAGTATTTTTTAATAAAATTATTGATGTTGTAACGCTTTTAGGGGGTGACGTGAGCGATGCTCTTTAAACTCTCTGTTAGCAATATCCGTAAAAGTTTACGAGATTATGCAATTTATTTTTTCACGTTAATTATAGGCGTTTCTGTATTCTATGTATTTAATGCAATTGGTACACAAGCAAGTTATTTGCAAGTCATGGGCAGTCGAACAGATGTCATTGAACTGCTTACTAGTGTATTATCTAGTGTTAGTATCTTTGTCGCCGTGATTTTGGGATTATTAATTGTTTATGCAAGCCGTTTTTTAATGAAACGAAGAAATAAAGAATTTGCATTATATTTAATTCTTGGCATGGGCAAAGGTAAAATTTCTGCTATTTTATTAATAGAAACGATAATTATTGGCATTGGTTCTTTGGGAGTAGGTTTATTAGTTGGCATTGGACTTTCGCAATTAATGAGTGCTTTAGTAGTTAATTTATTTGAGGCGGATATGTCAGCTTATAAATTCACAGTTTCAAGTGAAGCGATTGGCAAAACAGTATTATATTTTGCAATTATGTATTT
>CAMWHN010000158.1 GCA_947174085.1 uncultured Ruminococcus sp. | reverse complement strand
AGACTTGGCGAGGACGGAAAATTTATGCATATTATAAAGCTTATGGATTAAATTATGATTTTTGTCAGTTTTATACAGTCGGCGAAAATGGCATTTTATTAAAATTTAATAGTACAGTTTTAATTGTGAATCCGGACGAACAAGAAACAAAAAATTTAGCATTATTTATACAAATGCATATGCCGTTCAGAATAGAATGCGATATGCCAGTTTGTGCCATGTTAGCAAAATTATTGCCGGAATATCATTCTCTGCATAGGACAACGTTTGAATTAATGCCGGATACACAAAATCAAAATTTTGAAGAAAAATTTGTGGAATTTAATCCGTCATTAGAACAGGTATATCAAATTTTACAAGCAGGTTTTCCAAATTTGCAAGACTATGCGCTTTGGCTAACAGATACATCACACAGATGCCGTCACGGTGTTAGTCATGTGCTGACTTATAAAAATAGCACAACAGCGACTATTATGTTTGATATTGATAATTATATTTTAATTGGACAAGTTGCAACTTTGCCGGAAGCAAGAGGTCTGGGACATGCCAGAATGTTTTTGAGATGGCTTGCTGGTTGGCTTGCACAGTTTGATAAGAAAGCTGTTTTATATGCGCTGGATATTCGTGAAAGCTTTTACAGAGAAATTGGATTTAAAATAATTGATACAGAATATGTATTAGAATTAAAATATTCTGCACAGGATAATATTGTGAAAGGATTACTGGACAATGCGTAATTTTTTTGAAATTGATGAAAAATTAGAGAAATTAGCAGAACAAGCAGAATTAAATTGCAAAGATTGTTTTGCTAAGATAGATAATACAGCAAGATATAATTCAGCCAAAGTTTTAAAAGCTTTTGCTGATAATAAAGTCAGTGAAGCTTGTTTTGGTGCAAGTACAGGCTATGGCTATGGGGATTTGGGCAGAGATGTATTAGATAGTGTCTGGGCGCAAGTCTTAGGCACAGAAGATGCCCTTGTAAGACATAATTTTGTGTCTGGTACACATGCATTAAGTGTAGCATTATTTGGCTTATTACGCCCCAATGATGAAATTGTATTTGTAACTGGGACTCCCTATGATACATTGCATGAAGTAATTGGTATCAAAGGCAATACTGGAAATGGGTCTTTGAAAGATTTCGGTGTGAAATATAAAATAATTGAATTAGATGAAAACGGCAAAGTAGATTTACAAACTGTCGAAAAAAATATAATGCATAAGAAAATTGCCTATATTCAGCGGTCAAGAGGATATTCTTTAAGAACAGCGTTTACAGTTTCAGAAATTGCTGAAATGTGTAAGATGATTAAAAAAGCTAATCCGGAAATAATTATCATGATAGATAATTGCTATGGGGAATTTGTAGAAAAATTAGAGCCTACTCAAGTTGGTGCTGATATTATTATCGGGTCTATGATTAAAAATGCTGGTGGTGGCATTGCTAGAACTGGTGGCTATATTGCCGGTAAAGCAGAACTTGTGAAGTTATGTGCATATCGTTTGACTTGTGTCGGCTTAGGCAAAGAAGTCGGTTGTACACTCGGTATGAATCGTGAATTATTTCAAGGCTTATATCTTGCACCGGATATTACGGCGAATGCGTTAAAAACAGCTAGTTTTACGTCTGAATTATTCACTATGTTAGGATTTCGCTGTACACCGGCTATGCATGAGCCAAAAGGCGATATTGTCACAGCAATTGAATTGCAAACACCAGAAAATTTAATTGCATTTTGTCAGGGGATTCAAAAAGGTTCGCCCGTAGATGCCCATGTTACGCCAGAGCCTTGGGATATGCCCGGCTATGATAGTCAAGTGATTATGGCTGCTGGAGCTTTTACAAACGGTGCGTCTATTGAATTATCCGCAGATGCGCCTTTGCGTGAACCTTATGCTGTTTGGGTGCAGGGCGGTTTAAGTTGGAATAGCAGTAGAATTAGTATTTTATTAGCTGTACAGGAAATGCTTTCCAGAAATTTAATAAAATTATAAAAAATATTTCGCAATGGTGAAAGATTATTACAAATCAAATACAAAATTTAAAACAAATGATTATCAAATTTTAAAAACAGTTGACATCTTAGCTAGAAACTGATAAAATAAAGATATGACAGAAATTTTTGATATTTTAGTAAGAAAGGGGGCAAAAGCCGTTGGAAGGAAAAAGTCGCTGTTATAAATGTATGGAGCTGAAAACAGCACGGTTTAGAATTTGTCCGTATTGTGGCTATGCAGAAGATACCCCTTATGATGCAGATTATGCGCCACCTGGTACAGAATTAAGTGAACGCTATATACTGGGTGTAAAACTTGGAAATAATAGCGAGGGTGCAAATTATGTCGGCTATGATTTAATGCTGAATTGTAAAGTACTCATACGAGAATATATGCCTATTGGTATGTGTAAACGTGTACGAGGTCGTGCGACAATTAGTGTATTTTCTAATAAAGTCGTGCAGTATAAAGCGTTAATGTCTGAATTTACAGAATTACACAGAAGCCTTGCACAAATGCGAAATCTTCCGCATATTATGCCGCCATTGGATATATTATCTACTAATAATTCAACATATGTTGTAAGCGGATATTTAGAGGGCATTAAATTAGTCGAGTATTTAAAAGAAAATGCCGGTGAATTGACTTGGAGACAAGTTTCTGAATTATTTCCAACGTTTTTTACGACATTAAGTTTAATGCATAATAATAATATTATTCACAGAGCAATTAGTCCTGAGACAATTTATGTAACAGCTAAAAAAGAATTGCGGTTATGTGGCTTTAGTATTTATGCAGTAAGAACAGTGCAATTAGAATTGCAAAGCGAAATATTTCATGGCTATGCTGCACCAGAACAATATACACCCGGTGCAAAACAAGGAACTTTTACAGACGTTTATGGAATTTGCGCTGTATTATATCGGATTTTGACAGGCTGTAAGCCTACAGAGGCTACCAGCCGAATTGAAAATGATAATTTATGCGAACCGTATGAAATGAACCCGAATATTCCCAAAAGCGTTTCTAAAGCCATTATGAAAGGCTTAGCTCTTAACGTACAGGAACGCACACAGACTATCACAGAGCTTGTGACAGAATTATTTGAACAAGAAGAAACAAGTCAATTTACACAGTCAAGAACAACTGTTACTGAAATTTCTTATCATGCGCAGAATAAATCAGAAAAACAAGAACATACTCTAAAAAAAGAAAATCTTCCTGCACAGGAAAATATTATTGAACGAACAAAAACACCTTTGGTGCTTGTGATTATATTATTATGTATCTTGCTGATTGTATTAATAATTATTCTTAGTATGATGCGTTCTGGTTCTGTGACAATTCAGAATCAAAATCAGCCAACAGAAGATTCTAATATGACAATATTTACAACAGAAAATAATATTATCACAGAGTCAGATTCTGAATTTCCTGTGCAGACAGAAGCCACTGGAGATAGTCAAATGCCGACTCTAATCGGCACAAGTTATGACGTACAGAAGCAGAGACTAGAAGCGGACGGTTGGTTATATTTAGAGCCTGTTTATGTCTATGATGATATTTATAAAGCTGGTATTATTATCGACCAAGAAATTGAAGCCGGACAGTCATTTCAGAGTGGTTCTGTTATAAAAGTCGTTGTTAGTCAAGGACCAGCATCTATCATTATTCCGGATTATCAGGGTAAGTCTCTTATGCAATATGAAGAAGAATTAGAAGCTCTTGGTATGACAAATGCAAATTATTATACAGAAGCAATTGTGAATTATAGCTATGAAAATGGGCAAGTCGTGGAGCTGAATCGAACTGTTGGCGAATCGTTTGATTTAAGCGGACAAGATACACTGAAAATTTTTTATGCGAGTAATCCTGAAACAACGGTTGTAATTGTTACAGAAACAATTCCAACTGAACCCATTACAGAACCTACTACAGAAGAACCCACAGAGGAAACCACAGAACCAGATATTCAGACAGCTCCGCCTGTAATTCCTACAGAAGATAATAACTTGCCACAGGATTTAACACAAGAAGCTCCCGCAACTGCACCTATTTTAGACGGTTTTGGAAATTTTCAAACAGCTCCGCCTTTTCAGGATTGAAATTAATAATTAATATAAAAAAAGCTTTCTAGTGTAATAACTAGAAGCTTTTTTTATTAAAATAAATTTTCTGAATATATCCAGACAACATAACCAGATGGTAAATTTGCTATACCGTGTTGTCTTTCTGTAAGATAATGATTAGAATTTATTAAAATCTGTTCTTCTGATTTTGTCATGAGTAAAAAATAATTTTTTTGTTCGGGTTGTGATTCGTACCAGTGTATATTGCTTTGATAATTTCTGATTCTGCAACCGGCTTCGTCAATATAAACATCTCGGCATTGTATTTTAGAATCTGATACGACTGTTAAGCCGTTTGCTTGCCAAAAACTTGCATAACCGTAAGTTAAATCTAAATTTTCTAATTCTTCTGCTAATTGATAAAGAATATTTTCAGAAGTGTTATTTTCAGACATTCCGGCAATTGTAACAGCATTTGTAACACAGACAATAAAAACTGGTATCATGCATAATGTCATAAGTCGTTTTAAATTTATTTGTGAAACTGCCCACCGGATAAACGCAATTGACACAACAACAGACATTGCTACAATTGGAGATAATCGCCAATTGGCAACATATAATCTGCCCATAATATAGCCTGTCATAATTAATAAACTCATAAACCAGTAAGTTAAAATTAAGATTTTTAATTTTCTGTCCTGTATTTTAGAATAATAGCATAATGCTATAACAGGTAAAATTAATAATATGATACTTGTGATAATAATTAGCAATGACTGAACGCTGTTTATGCTCATAAGCGGGTCATCTTCCTGCATGTTTGCGCCTAAAAGTGAAAACCATGCGACTGGAAATTCTTGCAAATGCTCTGCCCATGTATTCATAGCAGAATATTCTGAATACGCTTCTTCATAGTCGGCTGAAATATCTCCAGCTAGTAAATTTGTCAGCAAATATCCAATATATGTACCCGAACCCGTAATAATTATTAACAGCAAAGCATTAAAATTCTTGGCAGATTTAATTTTTGTAGTTCTGTCTAACCAACGTTCACAGAAAATACTTGCTATCACAGGTAATGCAAAAATTGTAATAGCAGTGATTCGATTGCTACCTGTCAGAATAAACCAAAGAAAAATAATTATTTTGCATAGCGTACAATGCAAATTTTTTTTTCGGGTTTGTTCTGATTTTTCTAATATATTAGAATATAAAAATAATAAGCCTAATCCTACGAAAA
>CAMWHN010000157.1 GCA_947174085.1 uncultured Ruminococcus sp. | reverse complement strand
AATTTTTATAATTATCGTAAAAATTCTAAAATCACACCAGATGGTTTTCAGTATGTCATTGAAAATAATGAAGTATTTATCACAGGGTTTAAAAAAGGCAATCCTGTTGAAATTCCGGCTTATATTGAAAATTGTCCTGTTGTGTATTTAGCGGGCTTGCATAATTTGCCGTTAGCTGGAGAAGTGAAAATTCCCGATACCGTAAGAGAATTAGAATGGGCTGTATTTAATGTACAGGCTTATGCAACGAAATTTATTTTACCCGAGAATGTGAAAGAAATTGATGAACATGCGTTTGCATGGTGCAAGGCATTAGAAGAAATTGCATTCCCAGATTCTGTGATAAACTTAGGCTTAGGAACAGTCATGAGCTGTCAAAAATTAAAAATGATTAAATTGCCGAAAAATTTAGAATTTATACCAGATTATTTTGCAAGTGGCTGTAAGTCACTTGAAAAAATTGAAATTCCAGAACATGTGACTAGTATTGGCGAAATGGCTTTTAATGAGTGTGTTAATTTAACAAGTGTAATTTTACCAGAAAATTTGAAATTTATTCATAAATATGCATTTGCAGGCTGTTCTAAATTAGAATATCCTGTTATCCCGAAACATTGTGAAGTGCATACAAAAGCATTTCATGTATAAACCAAAATCCCTAGTTTGTGAAAAATGCTAGGGATTTATTTTAATTTGTGGAAAATTTTATTTTTTTTGCTAAAAATAAAATTTTTATCCAATATTTTTTGATTTCTGTTGTTATAAAAATAGAAACCTACTTGCAAGGAGGAACTAAATGGAGAACGGTATTGAAAGTTATGTCCGTTTTCTGAAAGGTGAACAAGCAGAACTGAGAGTGATTATTCAACTGTACTGGGATAGTATGCTATTATTTACCAATGGCTATGTACATAATTTATCTGATGCGGAAGATATTGCACAAGAAGCATTTATTAAATTATCTATTAAACGTCCGAAATTAGTACATGAAAATCAACTTAAAGCCTATCTGTTTAAAATATGTCGTAATTTAGCAATTAATTATTTAAAAAAGCAAAAGCGACATATCGGAATGTCACAAGAATTAACGGAAAATATAGAAGACGAAATGCAGGAAGTAGAATCTCGTATGGAGCTAAAAGATTCTAAACTGCAATTACATCAGGCAATGCAAAAATTAAAAACAGAATATCGAGAAGTTTTATATTTAAGATATTTTGAACAGCTTACAATGCAGGAATGTGCGAAAGTTATGAAATGTTCAGAAAAACAAGCGACTGCAATTAGTTATCAGGCTCGGCAACAGCTCCGGAAAATTTTAGAAAAGGAGGGATTTTCCATTGAAAACATATGATGAAGTATTTGAAAATGTAATAAATGCCAGAAATGCGCATCGCCGTAAAGTCAAAAAAATTCAAAATGCTGTTTCTGTATCTATGATTTGTGCGGTTTGTGTTGTGGGAGCTTCTATGTATTTAAAACTTGAAAAACCTGAGCATATCCCTCCTCAAACAGAAACGACAACAACAACGACAATGGAAATGATTACCGAAACAATAGAAGCATCTAATACAGATATATTCAGCAGTGACCCAACAGAATTAACTTATACTGGTCATACAGATACGCTCCCTGTAGGAATAAGTTCTAGTATTTCAGATTCTGAAATAAGTAGTATGCAAGCAATGACTGATATCAACACTTCACTGGAATTATTAAATACTATCAGCACAACAGAAAATATCATTCATGAAGAAGAACCCACAGATAGTATGAATTATTCCGAAATTAGTACCAGTCATATTTATTCTACAACGATACAAACGATACCTGTGGTAAATACAGAAACCCAAACAGAAACAATTAAAACAACAGCTACTACAAAGCCTATCCATACAGACCCAACAGAAACTGTAATTTATACAACAATAGTTACAACAGATTTACCGTTTTCAGAGCCAACCCCAGAGCCAACCCCAGAGCCAACCCCAGAACCAACTCCAGAACCAACTCAAGAAATAACAACAGGAGAAACAGACGAACCAATACCAGAACCATCAGGGTTTACAACATTTGTTATGACAACAATTATTAATCCATGGACAACAAACCATTCTGATGACACAACTGCGGAACCAACAGAAACAACAACTACTACAGAAACGACTACTACAGAAATAACTACTAGTACTATCATAGATATACCTGATTTTAATGGTAATATAATATTAACAGAAAATTCTGAAATTCCTGTTGATGATGTGAATATTATCGCAATGATGCAAATTGATATTTATATTGATACTACTATTTTTGAAAAACAAACTATTACGGAAGTAATTGTTAATATTTCATAATTTTTTATAAAAAAGATTTAAAAATTTGTTAAATATAACTGTTTGCTTTTTGTGCTTATCTATGTTATAATAATATTCAGAACAAAATTTGTTCACGATTTTGTAAATTTTTTCAGAATGGAGTTATTGCAATATGAGATTAAAAAAATGGAAACGCTGTCTTGCAATATTGACAGCATGTGTAGCAATGTTTGTAAATATCCCACTTGCAACACAAACAGCAAAAGCTGATGAGGCAATTCTTGCATTCCCCGGAGCAGTCGGTGCTGGAAAATATGCAACTGGTGGTCGTGGTGGGGAAATTTACCATGTTACAAATCTAAATGACAGTGGTGAAGGTTCATTCCGTGATGCAGTAAGCAAATCGAATCGTATTGTTGTATTTGATGTCAGCGGTACCATTGAATTAAAAAGCAATGTTGTTTGCCAAAGTAATATTACCATTGCCGGACAAACTGCTCCTGGAGGTTCAGGCATTACGCTGAAAAATTATAAATTCGGCATGGGTGGCGATAATATTATTGTCAGATTTATTAGCTCTCGTCCCGGCCCTTATAAAGCAACTAGTTCTGGTAATGACGCTTGGGGCGGTAGTGGTGGTAGCAATTCCATTGTAGACCACTGTTCTTTGGGTTGGAGTTCTGACGAACAATGGGGATTATATTCTAAAAATGATAATTATACTTGTCAATATTCTGTCATAGGTCCTGCAAACAGTTGGGGCGGTCATGACAAGGGCATTCATGGCTTTGGCATTATGTTCGGGCGAGCTAATTTCAGTTTTGACCATAATTTAATTATTCATAACGTTTCTCGTAATTTCCGTGGTAAAGTCACAGACAAAAATGCCGCTGATTTTACAAATAATATTATTTATGACTGGGGCTATCAGACAACTTACGGCACAATCGGACATGTAAATTATGTAAATAATACGCTGAAAGCCGGTACTTCTACCGTCAGTGGTTTTCATTATGCACAAGTTTCTGATTCAGAAAATTTTATGCTGTATTTATCCGGCAATCGAATTTTAAATCAAGATAATTCTGTCAGAAATGATGAAAATTCTAACTGGTCTGCTTTAAGCTATGTTGATAATAAATCAGAGGCAAATACAAAATCCGAAGAACATTTTAAAATTACAGCAAATGGAGCTGATGTTTCTACTGTTTTAACGGCAGAAAGTGCAGAAGATTCTTATTATCATGTGATTCAATTTGCCGGCAATGGTATTGCACCTGATTTGAGAACGGCAATTGACAAACAATGTGCAGATGAAACTCTAAACGGCACAGGTTCTTGTAGTGGTACAGCAGAATATAATGCCTCTGTGACTGACCTTGATAAATATCATATTCAATGTGGTGTTAGTTATACTTATCCGGACGCTGTCTTAGAAAAAGAAATTATTGACAGTGACAATGACGGAATGCCGGACGAATGGGAAGAATTGCGTGGCTTAAATCCAAATGACCCAAGTGATACTAAAGGCGATTATTGCGGTTTAGGCTATACCAATATTGAATATTATATCAATGATTTGACAATGAATGCTTTTCCAGAGGGTACTGTTACACTTTCTCCAGAAACAGCGGTTTTAACAGCGACTTCTGCATTTACCCAGATAGAAGCAGAAGATTTCACAAGTCAATCGGGTATTCTTACAGAAGATACGTCTGATTCTTCTGGCAATCAAAATATTGGCTTTATTGAAAACGGCGATTATGTTATGTACAAACGCCTTGATTTTGAAGACGGTGCAAAATCATTTGCAATGCGCATTTCTGGCAATACAGCCGGTATAGAATTATATTTAGATAGTCTGGAAAATTCACCGGTTGCTAATATTGCATTTGACGGTACAGGCGGTTTTAGTAATTGGCAGGACAAAATATTTAATATTCCGACTATTACAGGTACACATGATTTATATATAAAATTTACTGGCGGAGATGGCTATTTAGTTAATGTCAACTGGTTTAGCTTTGGCAAAGACATGATTGCTCTAAATGGCAAACTTGCAAAAGATTTACTAGTTTATGATGAAGAAAATGCTTCTGACTGGAAATTTACAGATAATCTTGCTGTAAATTCTCAGATATTTGGTGACCGTGATTTTATGTTTACAAACGTTCCGGATTCACTGCTTGGAGCAGAACAGATTTTAACAGCTTGTGATTCTAAAAATTACACCGGAGCTGAACTTGCAAATTTTGTCGCTACAAAAGATATCACAATTTCTATTGCATTAGATGACAGAATTGAAAATCTTCCGGCATGGCTTTCTGACTGGACAAAAACAGAACTAAAAGTAACAAGTTCTAATGACGTAACAATGACCATTTACCAGAAAAATTTTTATGCAGATGATAAAATTACATTAGGTGCAACAGAACAAGCATATAATTGCGTAAATTATGTAGTATTCTTGCAAGAACAGTCTACAGAACAGCCAACAGAACAACCGACAGAACAACCAACAGAACAGCCGACAGAGCAACCGACAGAGCAACCGACAGAGCAACCAACAGAGCAACCGACAGAACTGCCAACAGAGCAACCAACAGATTCTAACAAAATTTTATGGGGTGATGCTGATTTAGACAGCAATGTTGGTATTGCAGATGTTGTCTTTGTAACAAGAACAGTTTTGGGTAAGGATAATACTATGACTGTACAAGGTGAAAAAAATTGTGATATTGACGAAGATGGAAAACTTACACCAGCTGATGCTCTAAATGTTATGAATTTAGTTGTAAATTTAATTTCTCAGGAAGATTGCCCAATTAAAAATTAATTAATTTTTAGCAATGATAATAATTAAAATAAGCAGGATAGTGAAAAAGCTATCCTGCTATTACTAAGAATGAGGAAAAAAATATCATGAAATATAGAATTACAAAATATAATCCAATATTTAGAAACCAAAAGGGCTATTATTTATTACCAGAATGGACTTCTATTAGTGATATAG
>CAMWHN010000156.1 GCA_947174085.1 uncultured Ruminococcus sp. | reverse complement strand
ATATTCTACGCTGTACTCATGTTTTTTATTTTAGCAGGAATACAGCGTATTTTTTATAGATTTATAAACTGGAAAGGAGGAAATCTTTATGAAACAATTTGCTAAATATATTAGTTTTAATATTTTAGGTATGTTAGGAATTTCGTGTTATATTCTGGCAGATACTTATTTTATTGCGCAATGGCTCGGCGCAGACGGCATCACAGCGTTAAATCTTGTGATACCGGCTTATAATTTTATTAACGGCTTGGCTTTAATGTTAGGCATGGGCGGTTGTGCAAAATATATTATTTACAGGAGCTGTCAACAGAATCGGCAAGCGAATCAAATTTTTACACAAGTTTTATATTTATGGCTATTTTTAGGAGTATTATTAATTTTAACAGGGGTATTTTTTTCAGATAAAATAGTAATTTTACTTGGTGCAGATGAACAGACTTTTGAAATGAGTTTGATTTATTTAAAAACGCTTCTTATCTGTTCACCGTTATTTATGCTGAATCATATTTTATTATATTTTGTTCGGAATGACGGTGCGCCTGAACTTGCTATGAAAGCCATGCTAATTGGCAGTTTTTCTAATATTTTACTGGATTATATATTTATTTTTTTGCTAGATATGGGTATGTTTGGCGCAGTATTCGCAACTTGTTGTTCTCCAGTGATTAGCATACTAGAATTATCATCATTTTTTTTAGAAGATAGAAATAATTTTAGACCTGTAAATATTAAGCCAAATTTAAAACAATGTAGTTATATTTTATTTATTGGCGGTGCGTCTTTTGTGACAGAATTTTCAGGCGGAATTGTAATAATTATATTTAATTTATTAATGCTGAAACTTGCCGGAAATACAGGTGTTGCTAGTTATGGCATTATTGCAAATATTTCACTGGTAGTCACGTCTGTTTGGACAGGTGTTGCGCAAGGCGTTCAGCCCTTGCTTAGTGAAGCTTATGGACAGCAAAAATCATTATTATTATTTTTTAAATCTGCATGTTTTGTAGTAATCGGCTTATTTATTTTAATTTATGGCGGAATTTTACTATTTGCAAATCAAATCGCAGAAATTTTTAATCAAGAACAAGATATTTTATTACAAAATTATGCTGTACAGGGCTTGCAATATTATTTTTTAGGTGCTGTTTTTGCAGGTATGAATATTTTAATTACAATGTTATTTGCTGTCATCGAAAAGTCTTTTCAAAGTAATAGTATTTCTTTACTAAGAGGATTTATTTTCATTATTCCCTGTACATTTATATTAACAAGCATATTTAAAACAAAAGGACTTTGGTTAGCGTATCCTGTAACAGAATTATTTACTTTGCTAGTTGGCATTTATTTTTTAATTAAAAACAAAATGCTAGCAAAAAATGCCTAAGTTCTTCAAAAAATTTTATTGATTTTATAAATTATACAAAAAATTTTTGTAACTATTGACAAAAGCGTGAAATTATAGTAAAATTATTTTAATTACATGTACAGCAAGCACTGGGTACATGTAATTAAAATTTTATTCATTTATTAATTTTTATACTAAGAAAGGATTGATGCTTATGCTCAAAAAAATTCTTTCCTGCTTGCGAGAATATAAATTCCCGACAATTCTGACGTTAATTTTTATTACGGCAGAAGCAGGAATTGAAGCATTATTGCCAATGATTACAGCCGAACTTGTCAAACAGGTGCAAATGAATGCACCCATAAATGATATTTTGCGAATTGGCATTATTTTAACAATTTTAGCAATTATATCTATGATGTGTGGCGGTACAGCAGCAGTTACAGCGTCTAAGGCTTCTACTGGATTATCAAAAAATTTGCGTCATGATATGTTTGCAAGAATCCAGACATATGCATTTGAAAATATTGACAAATTTTCTTCTTCGTCACTGGTGACTAGAATGACGACTGATATTACAAATTTGCAAATGGCATTCATGATGACAATCAGAATGGGGCTAAGAAGTCCATTGATGTTTATTTTTTCAGTGGTTATGGCATTTAAAATGGGCGGTAAACTTGCAATGGCATTTGTCATAGTCATTCCAGTGCTTGTACTTGGATTATTTCTAATCAGCAAATATGCAATGCCGGCATTCAGAAGCGTATTTAAAAAATATGACAGACTAAATGAATCTATTGAAGAAAATGTCCGTGCAATGCGTGTTGTCAAAGGCTTTTCCCGTGAAGAACATGAGAAACAAAAATTTAAAACTTCAGCAGATGATATTTGCAAAGATTTTACCAAAGCAGAAAGAATCGTTGCATTAAATACGCCATTAATGCAAATTTGTATGTATTTTGACATGGTATTTATTTTATTCGTTGGCTCTAAAATGGCAATTATTGATCATGCTGTTGATATCGGACAGATTTCTGCTATGATTACTTATGGTGTGCAGATTTTAATGGCTTTGATGTTTTTATCTGTCATTTATGTTATGATTACCATGTCAGCTGAATCTACCAAGCGTATTTATGAAGTTTTAGTAGAAGAACCATCTTTGCAAAATCCAGAACAAGCTTTACAAATTCTTACAGACGGCGATATAGAATTTGAAAATGTTAGCTTTAAATATTCTGCACAGGCAAAAAAATATGCTTTGGCAGATATTAATCTGCATATTGCTTCTGGACAAACCGTGGGAATTATTGGCGGTACAGGGGCTAGTAAATCAACACTAGTGCAGTTAATTCCAAGGCTTTATGATGTAACAGAAGGTTCTGTAAAAATCGGTGGCGTTGATGTTAGAAATTATGATATTGATGTACTTAGAAATGCTGTTGCTATGGTATTACAAAAAAATGTATTATTTTCTGGAACAATTAAAGAAAATTTGCGTTGGGGCAATCCAAATGCAACAGATGAAGAAATTATAGAAGCCTGTCAATTGGCTCAAGCTGATGAATTTGTACAGAGTTTTCCTGATGGCTATGATACTTATATTGAACAAGGTGGCACGAATGTTTCTGGCGGTCAAAAACAAAGATTATGTATTGCCAGAGCTTTATTAAAAAAGCCGAAAATTTTAATTCTGGACGATTCTACCAGTGCCGTTGATACAAAAACTGATGCGTTTATTAGACAGGGATTTAAAAATTTTATTCCTGAGACTACTAAAATTATTATTGCACAAAGAATTTCTTCCGTGCAAGATGCTGATATGATTATTGTATTAGATAACGGCTCTATTAGTGCAATTGGCACACATGAGGAATTATTGAAATCAAGTCATATTTACCGTGAAGTTTACGAACAGCAGACAAACGGAGGTGATGACAATGCCGAATAATCATGAAAAACCGAAATTAAAAAAAGGCGTTTTTAAACGTCTCATGAAAATGCTATTTACTTTTTATCCGAAGCTCTTGCCAATTACGATTATATGTATTTTATTTTCTTCAATTGCGTCTTCTATTCCTGATATGTATATTCAGAAAGTAATTAAAATTATTACTGATACGCTGGATAATGGTGCAACTTGGCAATCTGCTAGTGAAAAAATTATTCCCATGATGCTGTTTTTAGTTATTTTATATTTAATTTCTACAACAGCAATTACCGTTTATTCACAGTTTATGGCAATTATCACACAGGGAACGCTAAATAAAATGCGTCAGTCTATGTTCAAAGGTATGCAGAATTTGCCAATACGCTATTTTGATACGCACAAGCACGGCGATATTATGAGTTATTATACAAACGATATTGACGCTTTAAGACAATTAATTTCGCAAGGCTTGCCGAATCTTCTGAGAGCCGGAACTGTAGTAATTGCAGTATTTGGTATTATGCTATATTATAGCTTCTGGTTGACGTTAATTACTATTGTTGGTGTAATTTTCATGATGTTAGTTACAAAAGTCATGGGCGGTGGCAGTGCAAAATATTTCTTGAAACAACAAAAATCTATTGGTGACGCTGAGGGCTATATTCAAGAAATGATGAACGGTCAAAAAGTTGTCAAAGTATTCTGTCATGAATCAGAAGCACAGGCTGATTTTGATAAAATTAATGAACAGTTATATCAAGATAGTTACAGAGCAAATTCCTATGCGAATACATTAGGTCCTGTTATCATGAATATTGGTAATATTTTATATGTATTAATTGCTGTGCTTGGCGGTGTCATGGTTTTAAATAGCTTTAAAAATTATAGTTTCTCTGGTTTGGCTCTTGATGTCAGTGTAGTAGTTGCATTTTTAAATATGACAAAGCAATTTACAGGGAATTTAAATCAAGTAACACAGCAAATTAATGCGATTGTAATGGCTTTAGCCGGTGCAGAAAGAATTTTTGCATTAATGGACGAAGAACCCGAAACAGACGAAGGCTATGTAAAGCTTGTCAATGCAGAAATTTCTAAAGACGGCACTATTACAGAAACAAAAAATTATACTGGACAATGGGCTTGGAAACACCCTCATCAAGCGGACGGCAGTGTTACTTATACACCATTACAAGGCGATGTCAGAATGTTTCATGTTGATTTTGCCTATGAAGAAGGCAAAACTGTTCTGCATGATGTTTCTGTGTATGCAAAACCCGGTCAGAAAATTGCTTTTGTTGGGTCTACTGGTGCAGGTAAGACAACTATTACAAATTTAATTAATCGTTTTTATGATATTGCAGATGGTAAAATCAGATATGATGGTATTAATATTAATAAAATTCAAAAATCTGATTTGCGCCGTTCGTTAGGATTAGTGTTACAAGAAACTAATTTATTTACAGGTACTGTCATGGATAATATCCGTTATGGCAAGTTAGATGCAACGGACGAAGAATGCATAGAAGCCTCTAAACTTGCCGGCGCAGATGATTTTATTACAAGACTGCCAAACGGCTATGAAACTATGCTGACAGGTAATGGCTCTAATTTATCACAGGGACAACGGCAATTAATTGCGATTGCAAGGGCTGCTGTTGCGAATCCGCCTGTTATGATTCTTGATGAAGCGACTTCTTCCATTGATACCAGAACAGAAGCGATTGTTTCTTCTGGTATGGATAAGCTTATGCATGGCAGAACTGTATTTGTCATTGCACATAGATTGTCCACAGTCAGAAATGCAGATTTAATCATGGTGTTAGAACATGGCAAAGTAATCGAAAAAGGCAATCATGACGAATTAATTGCACAAAAAGGTCATTATTATCAATTATATACAGGTGCATTTGAATTGGAATAATTATAAAAAACTCCCAGATACATGGGAGTTTTTTATTTATTAATTAATTATGTTTCAGGATTTGCAAGCAGTGCATTCCAAGTTTGATAAAATTCTTCTGTCACAGGAAAATAGCAATATTTCCCTGTTTCTACAGGTTCTCCAGGGA
>CAMWHN010000155.1 GCA_947174085.1 uncultured Ruminococcus sp. | reverse complement strand
ATATAATTATTTCAGTGTATAAAAACGCTGATGGAATGTCTTGCTTTCGTTTGGAGCAAGTTCTGAATACCCTGTGACACCATTTGGCATGTCCAAATTAGGTGCGTCAATCATAGCAGACATAGGCTCAGGACAAAAATATTTGTTAAAACCTTTATCATTCCAGAAAATCCAGAATTTATATTCTTCGCCGATTTCATAGCAAATTTTTTTGCGTGAGCCAGTATCTTCTATCACAATGCCATAAAAATCACTGCCGTTTAAATTCATATGTTCTGCAAAATACATTTCATTGTCAATATTGCGCAAAACAGGACATCTTGTGCCATTTTTATATTCTAAATCCTGTTCCGTCAAGTCAATAAATTCGCCTGTCGGTAAGCAACGCTGATTTAATACCCAACGTTTCCCAATGGGTGCGATAATTCTTTGATTTTCTTCTTTTGCGTTATCCACAAAAGGAGAATTAATTGCCGTATGCGTTGCAACAGAAATTGGCATTTGCTTACTGGATAAATTTGTCAAAGTAAATGCATATTCTAAGCCACATGCTGACAAAGTAAATACAAATTCAGCTTTGAATTTAATTGGCAAATAATTAAAAAATTCGTCTTTTTCGTCATAAATATATTCTGTCCTGCACCATGCGCAATTATCATCTGCTTTATGTTCTGTAACTGTGTGTGTACGCTTATGTAAAAAGCCATGAATATGATTATGATAAGGCTCTTTTTCATTGACAGGGAGCTGATACACAGCGTCAGAAGTTTTTAATACACCGTCTGCAAAACGATTCGGCAAATATAAAGTTGGTAATCCCCATACTTCAGCCGATTGGATTAATTTTGCAAAGTCGTTTTCCGGACTGAATCTAAAAAATTCAATCTGGTTTTTCTGGTCTCTTAAACGAATGACGTTAGAACCAACTTGCGGTGCGATTAAAGCTGTATAACCGCCGGCTTCTAAGTGAACACATTCCATGTTGCCAAATTTTACAATTTTTGTTTTATTCATGTAAATACCTCCTTGAGAATTATAATTATTATTTTTATTCTAGCATATAATTTTCAATTTGTCCAGAGGATTAAAAAAAATATCCTACTTTGCACAGCAAAATTTTTTAAATTTGTGCAAAATCACGATTTTTTAAAATTAAGCTCAAAAACTTTCACATTGCAGGGGAAAAAATATAATTTACCCTTGCAAAATATAAAAAAGCATGTTATAATAACGTTAAATCTGTGCGTTACAGAGAATAATAATTTTAAAAAGGAGGAAATTTTTTTATGTTAAGTCAAAATGCAGAAGTTAATTCTGTATCCAAGACAGCAACACCGTCACTGTATAAGAACAAGTCTTCTATTGGCGAAATTCTTAAAAATTGGGCTTCTCGCAACCGATGGTATTTAATGGCATTTTTTATCCCGATTATTCTAATGTATATCAGCTATGCCATTTTTGGATTATATCCATTCGGCGAAGAATCCGTACTTGCATTGGATTTTAATGCGCAGTATGTGTATTATTTCGAGGCTCTGCGAGATGCATTCTGGGGTGATGGCAGTATTTTCTACAGTTGGGGGCGAAATCTTTCCGGCGGTTATATGGGTGTGATTGGCTATTATTTAGCAAGTCCATTTACACTGATTGTCATGCTTCTGCCCGAAAAAATGATGTTGACAAGTTTATTGCTCATGATTCTTGCCAAAATCGGTTCTGCAAGTACCATATTCTGTTTATACTTGCAAAAATCAAAAAAATTACAGCCAATGCCTGCATTTATGTTCGGTATTTTATATTCTCTCATGGCATATATGGTCATTCAGACAATTGACCCTATGTGGTTAGATGGTGTCGTATTCTTGCCATTAGTTGCACTTGGAGTAGAATATTTAATAGACGATGGCAGAAAAATTAATTATATTATTCCATTGGCAATTATGTTTGTAGCGAATTTCTATATTGGCTATATGATTGGTATTTTCACAGCATTTTATTTTATTTATTATTTATTTTTCGGCACAGAATTAAGAAACAGAAAAGCAAAAGATTATTTTTATTCTTGTTTGACATTTGGTGTCAGCACAATTGTTGCTGTCATGTGTTCAGCATTTATGATTTTGCCAGTATATAAGGCATTATCACTTGGTAAATTTGATTTTTCTGGAAAACCAGATTATAGCTTTAAAACACAGTTTGACCCGATTATTATTTTCCGACAGCTTTTGACATGTCAATATGACTCTGTCAATGTACAGGGTAGCCCTGAAATTTACTGCGGTATTTTAACAGTTGTATTATTGCCTTTATTTTTCTTGAGTAAAAAAATTACAGGCAAGAAAAAAATTGGCTATGGCTTTTTATTAACAGTCATGTTTTTCAGCATGTATATTAAACCAGTTGACATGTGGTGGCATGGCGGACAAGTGCCGAACTGGTTGCCATTTAGATATTCTTTTATTATATCATTTATTTTATTATCTATGGCTGGAAGCGTTTTCAAAGAATTAGAGCATATAGATGTTACACATTTTGGTGGTATTTTCTTTGGAATTATGGCACTTGTGCTGTTTATTAACACACAGCAATATGAACATCTTGACGAAATGAAGTCTATCTGGTTGTCAATTGGACTTGCAGGAGTATATTTATTAATTTTATACGGCATGTGCCAAAAGAAAACAAAATATGCTTTGCCAGTTCTCTTAATGTGTGTGATTTCTGGTGAATTAATATTTAACACAGTAGAAACTATGAAAGCTGTTGACAAAGAAGTTGCATATTCCACAAGAGCTTCTTATAGAACTTTTGTCCGTTCCGGACGTGAAACAGTCGCTCTCATGAATGAATTAGACGGTGGTTCAGACGCTGACGGCGGTTTATTCCGTTCTGAAAAGACATTCACAAGATGTATTAATGATAATTTAGCATTTGGTCTAAAAGGTATTACGCATTCTAGTTCTGTCATGAATACACTAACATTGAAATTTATTGAAACACTCGGCTATAACATGAGAAGTTATTACTCACGTTATGACGGTACAACAGAGCTTGCAGATTCTCTGTTAGGCATTAAATATGTTCTTGACAGAGGAGATGATTCACCTAGAAGTCTTTTGCACCCGTCTTATGAACATGTGACAGATTATAATTATCAGGATTATGATGACAAAAATTCTGATGGCACACCGAAAGATAAAACGATTAGCATTTATAAAAATCCAAATGCATTATCTATTGGTTATATGGTAAATGAAGATTTGCTTAAAATTGACCATTTGGGCAATGATGATCCGTTTAATAGTCAGAATGTTTTGATGAGTAGCATGATGGGGAAAACAATCTTTGATGAAGCAGGACAAATTGCCGGTACGGAAGCATATTATACACCAATTGATATTGAAGACCCTGTATTAGGTGCGGTTACGCTTTCGGATTATAACGGACAAGCTTGTTATACAAAAATGGATTCCGGTGACCCAACTGTTGACTATTGCTTTACAGTCACTGAAAATAAACGTGTATATGCATATCTCAGAACAGAAAATGAAATGGCTGTTAATCTATGGCTCGGCACTTACAATGAAGAAACAGGCAATTATGAATTTGACAGCAGAGGTTTCGGCACTTATTTTGAAACCAAAAACTATTGTATTTTAGATTTAGGCGTGTATGAAATCGGCACAAAAGTTGCACTTCGTCTGACTGTTAATAATGACAATAATGCGACTATTATAAAAGCTCCTCATTTTTATTATTTCAACGAAGATGTATACCAGAATGATATTGATGTATTAAAAACAAAACAGCTAACGATTCAAAAGCATACCGACACATATATCAGAGGTACTGTAACGGCTGAAGAAGGTGAAGTATTATTTACTTCGATTCCGTTTGAAGATGGCTGGACTGTCAAAGTTGACGGCAAAAAAGTTGAAACAACACAATGCTTAAAAGCAATGATTTATGTGCCACTGACAGCCGGAACGCATACAGTAACATTATCTTATTTACCACCTTATTTTGAATTAAGCATTGTATTATTCATTATTGGTATTGGTGTAATTATTATGTTCTATCGCTATGATAGAAAAAATAATAAAATTTTAATCGCAAGAATCAGAAATAAAAAACGTGAAGCTATGAAAAATGCATAATTTAAAAAAATGAAAAAAGGGACGGCATTCCCCATGCTGTCCCTTTTCACAGGTCTGTAAATGTTCGCATAATATATTGATAAATATAATCTAAAAAGGAGTGATTATTTTATGATAAAATTACAAATTCCGGCAACAAGTGCTAATTTAGGAGCTGGCTTTGATGCTTTAGGCTTAGCTTTGCAATATTATAATTATGTCGAAATGGAAGAATCTGACTGCATAGATATTACATCTACAGATGGCAGTTGTGTGCCAACAGACGAAAAAAATTTAATTTATATTTCTGCAAAAGATTTATTTGAAGTCTGTGGCAAAAAATTAACTGGTTTAAAATTAATCCAGACAAATCAAATTCCTATGACGAGAGGCTTAGGTTCAAGCTCGGCTTGTATTGTTGCCGGATTAGTCGGCGCAAATACTTTGCTTGGAAATCCATTGGGAACAGATGATTTAGTAGACCTTGCCACACAAATTGAGGGGCACCCTGATAATATTGCACCGGCTTTATTAGGTGGCATTGTAACGGCTGTTTTTGATGGCAGGCGTGTTCACTGGGTAAAGCAAGAAGTCTATACAAAGCTTAGATTTGTGGCTATGATTCCCGATTTTGAATTAAAAACAGAAAAAGCTAGAGCTTGCTTGCCGTCAGAAATTTCTCACAAAGATGCTGTATATAATTTATCCCGTGCCGCATTATTTTCAGCTTCACTCTTGACTGGAAAATTTGAAAATCTTCGTACTGCGACACATGATAAATTACATCAGCCTTATAGAATGGCTTTAATTCCTCATGCAAGAGATGTATTTGATATTGCCTATGCGCATGGTGCATATGCAGTCTATATTTCGGGTGCAGGGCCTACAGTTATGGCTATTGTAGATGAAGAAAATACATATTTTGCAGGGAAAATGCGCTTTTCTCTTGATAATGCCGGCATGAAAGGCTGGCAAGTGCATGATTTGAAAATTGATAATACTGGCTGTGTATTATTATAATTATAAAAAATGATTTTTCATAGCTTGGCGGTATCATGTTATTAATTCTTGCATTTTGCAGATTATAATTTTAAAAAAATGTTCCACATGGAACATTTTTTATTTTTATGCTAAATTGATGAATATTTTACTATTTTTTTATAGAAATATCCTAAGTTTTCCAGAAATCATTGACATGAAAAAAAGAAAATGTTATAATAATAATAATAATAATAATAA
>CAMWHN010000154.1 GCA_947174085.1 uncultured Ruminococcus sp. | reverse complement strand
CAGAAATTAGAGCAGAAAATTCAAAATTATAATACGAAAAATATGCAGTTGCAAATAACAGTTAAAAATCTGGAACAGGAAACAGCCGGAACATGTAAAATAGAAATTGAAAAATTGCAAGAAAAACAGAAAGAAAAAGAAAATTTGCGCAGTGAGCTAGAGGCAAAATACCAAAATCTAAAAATGATTTTAAATCATAATCAGACAATTGCCAATAACTTGCCACAAAAAATCAAAGCTTATGAAAATATAAAAGAAAAATATCAATCTTTAGAGGGATTATATACTAAAATTAGTGGTACTCTTACTGGAGAAGAAAAATTAACATTTGAAGCCTATGTACAGCAATATTATTTCCAACGTGTGATTTCCAATGCAAGACAGAGATTAATATTTCTTACAGATAATAAATTTGATTTGCGTCATCGTGAATCCGCAAAAAATAAAAACAGTAAATCTGGACTTGATTTAGAAATTCTTGACCGTGCAACAGGACAATGGCGTGATGTCACAACGCTTTCTGGTGGGGAATCTTTTATGCTTGCATTGTCATTGGCTTTGGGCTTATCTGATGCCATTCAAGAAAGTAGCGGAGGTATTCAAATTGATGCTATGTTTATTGATGAGGGCTTTGGAACGCTTGATGAAACAGCTTTAAATCAAGCAATTGCTTTATTAGGCAAACTAGCAGACGGTAAGCGTTTAATTGGCGTGATTTCGCATGTAGAATCTTTAATTAACCGCATTGAGTCTAAAATTTATGTTACTAAAAAAGCAATTGGCAGTGAAATAATAATTTAATTATAAAAAAAACTGGTGTATTTTTACATCAGTTTTTTTAATATTTTTTTAAAATCTTGTAAGAAAATTAATTTTCAATCGTCTAATTTTATGAAAGGGGGAATTTTATGCATGAAGAATTTGAAAAAATTTATCAAGACTATGCAGAAGATTTATATTATTTTATTTTGCAAATGTGCCGTAATGAAAATTTAGCAATGGATATTTTACAAGATACTATGTTAAAAGCCGTGACTTCTATTGATAAATTCAAAGGCGAATGTTCTATGAAAACATGGCTGTGTACTATCGCAAAGCATATTTATTTTGATTATCTCAAAAAAGCAGAATCTAAAAATATTTCTTTGGAAATCTTACCAGAACATGCAGAACAAAATAGCTTTGAACAGCAAATTTCTGATTCTGAACAGGCTTTGCAAATTCATAAAATTCTGCATAAATTAGAAGAACCCTATCGAGAAATTTTTATGCTAAGAGTTTTTGCAGAATTAAAATATGTGGATATTGGTGCAATTTTTAATCAAAGTGAAAACTGGGCTGGTGTGATGTTTTACAGAGCAAAAAAAAATTAATTAAATTACTACAAAAGGAGGATATTTTATGAGTGAAAAAAATTTAGACTGCAAAATTATAGAAGATTTATTGCCGCTATATAGCGAAAATCTATGTAGTCAAGAGAGTAAAAATTTAATTCAAGAACATGTGAAAACATGCGAAACATGTAAACAACTTTTAAAAAAAATACCTATTTCTGAAATCAAGCCAGAAATTATTCCAGAAGAAAAAAAAGCATTTTTAAAAATTAACAGGAAATTAAAACTAAGCATACTCAGAACAGCTTGCTTAACGCTTTTATCTAGCGGTTTACTAATCGGCATTGGCTATCTTTCTTACGGGCAAGTTGCAAAAAATCCAGATTTTCAGAGTTTTGAAACCATTTGGCAAAATATAGAAGCTAAAAAATTTGCGAAAACGATTGCAACAGGTGATTTTGATAGCTATTTAGAAACTGTTTCTTTGAATACAGAGTTTGATTTTTCAAAATTGCCTTATGGCGGAAAACAATTTTTAGGGCAGATTAAAAATAATCTTGAAGAAATCTATCAAGATACTTTTGGTGATACTGGCTTAAAATCAATAAAAATTAATACTTGTTACGAAACTTGTTACGAAAACGGAATTTCGGAAAGTATTCCTGTTTCAGATGTTAGTATTATTTATGCAGACGGACAAGAAGTTAATTTTTATTTATATCGCAATCTGGACGGAAAATTTTTTGTAAATTCAGCATATATTTCTGATAATAATGGCTTGTCAGATAAAATTATTACTTTTGAAAATTGCCTACACTATGTCAGCTATCCGGAAATTGACCCAAATGAATTTTTTGCAAAAGTAATAACAGCATTAGGTCTCCGAGCAGATGAAGAAAAAGGTATTGTAGACGAAAAAGAACGAAATCGAAGATTACAATTTCTTACTGCTGCTGCAACAGGTAGGTTTGCACCGGAATATCGAGAACAGCTCAAAAAAAATATTTTAGAATTTTACCAACAGGGCTATTATATGAACGAATGTTATTTTTCTAAATTTCATTATGACAAAGAAAAAAATTTATTATATCAGCTTATGACAATTACTGCCGAAGATTCCCAAGGTTCAGCAGTGCTTATCACAAAAATTTATTCTGATTACAACGGCTTAATCCCGCCGTCACAAGACATGGGAAAGGTCTATCAAGATAATTGTACAGAACAACTAGCAGAAAATTTATTAAAATTATTTGGGTAATATTACAAAAAATGCGAGGTTTTTTGAAAACCTCGCATAATTTTTAATCTTCATCATTTACAGCAGAAACACGAACTTTCTTTTTTTCTTCTGTAATAGTTTCTTCTGTGGATTTTTCTTCAGATTCTTTTTCAGCATCTTGTACTAATTTTCTTTTTTTATTCTCAATAATTAAAGATAATACAAATGCAACACCAATATAACATACAAATAGTAATGCCTCTCCAATTAACAAAGGCTCTGTTGCAGAGTTCATAACATTCTTTGTAGTACGCAGTGCAGAAGAACTTGCTGGAACAAGAATACTATACGCATTTGAAAGATATACTGTTTCATAATATTCATTTGCTGTAAGATTTGTTTTATCCAGCAAATCGTTTACTTTTTCATTCAGAGATGCAAGGTCTGCTTCTACTTTTGCTATTTTATCTTTAGATGCAGAATTTCTGCCTTTTAAAGCATTTACTCTTTTTTGGAGTTCATCAATCTGCTGTGTACAACTAGAAACTGATCTTTGTGCTTCTATCTTGCGTTCGAACATATCATCATAAGTTGCTGATGCCTGCGCATATTCTGAAGTATCTTGATTTTCACTATAAATAATAATTGTATTTTTTTCATACTGTTCAATAGAAGCATTCAATTCATCTAATGTTTCCTGTGCAATTGCTTTCTGACGAGTCAATGCTTCTATTCTGTAATTATAATAATCTATTTGAGTATCTTTATCTTTTGTGACATTATTTACTGTCACATAAGAAGAAATCAAATCTAAATCTACATTCTGAATTGTATCAATAGATTCTGACAAGTCAGAGAACGAATATCCTGTAGCAGCAGAACGGAAACGCGTGGTATCATCTTTGGAAAGATTAGAAATATAATCTTCTAGCATAGTGAGTGTAGAAGAAAATACATCAACTGCTTGTGCATAGTCATATGTTGTATAATCTAATGCAGTAACAGCACTCCCCAATGCCTGATTAAAACCATAAGTTTCAAAAAAATAAGTATGATACTTTTCTAACAAAGTATTAAATAATTCTACGGCTCTTTTACCACTCAAACCTGTGCCAGAATAGTTAAATGTTACTTCATACTTCGTTGAGAAATATTTTACATCTAACATTTTTTCACCAGCATTCAAATTACCTTGTTCATAAATACTCTTATACATAGTAATTGAATCAATTGCATTTGATGGAATGACACCCTCAATAGAAATACCTTGACGGACACTTTCTAACAATGCCAATGGTTCATCAAGTTCAGTTAATGTTGCTTCAATCACAGCAGGGTTTTTCAAAGTCGTAACATCAAAACTACTGCCATCGGGGGCTTTTCCGTCTTCAATGCCATCGTAATTAAAGCTAACAAGAGCAGTTAAATTTTTATGCTGGTCAGCAGTTGTTAATAACGTCCATACTGGAACTAACAAACCAATAACAATTGCAAGAACAATCCAAAAGATTAAAAATCTTTTTAATTGCACAAAAAATGCTGAAAATGAAATTATAATTTCATTTTCATTTTCTTCTTCATTTTTCAGCATAATATTTAAATAACGCTCGTCTTTTTTCTCATCTTTTTTTGCCATACTACCCATCCTTATTTAAAAATTATAATCTCACAATACAGTCTCCCACTTATAACTAATATAATTAACAAGTAAACTGCAATTTATAAAATTTTTCAACAATTTTTGCCGCTGAGTACATGCAAAATTGTTTTAAAAATAATTTTAATATCTGTCTTAATAGAACGTTCTTGAATATATTTTCTATCCAGTGCGATTTGTTCTGCTTCTGAAAGCTCATTTTTACCACCGATTTGCCAATAACAAGACAAACCCGGCTTTACTAACAAGCGGTCTGGAGCTAAATTTTTCTGTTCAGCTGGAATAAATGGTCTTGGCCCTACAAATGACATATCGCCTTTTAGAATATTCACCAACTGTGGCTCAATAGAAGTTTTTCTTAGTATTGCACCAACTCTTGTAATTCTAGGGTCATTTTTTATTTTAAAATTTGCACCTTTACTCTCATTTTTTCTCAACAATTCTTCTCGACGCTGGTCAGCATTTTTATACATACTACGAAACTTATAAATTTCAAACGGTTTTCCATTTTTGCCGATTCTTACTTGTGAATAGAATGGATTTCCGAAATCATCTATTAAAATTGCCAATGTCGTTGCTAAAAATACTGGAGATAATACCACTAACGCTCCTACTGAACCAATAACATCACCAATTCTTTTCAATTTATTATAAGCGGGTTTATCTTTCAAAACAACCGGATACTCTAACATAACACGTTCCTTTTGTAAATATTCATTGTTATGTATTTGAATTACTGTCATTTTTTCTGGCATTTCTTCAACAAAAGTTTCTTCATATGCTAGATTTGTTATTTTCATAAATCACAGCTCCCCCTTCTTTTCAATGTCAATTTCTCAGTGCAGAAGAAATTACATCAATTCATATTTACTTTTAAAAAAATCATAAGTAAAAATACTTTTATTTTGTTCATAGCAATTAATTTTCCCCTCAAAAAACCTAATTGCTATCTCACAATTAGAGTATCTTTATTATACAAGATTCTTTTTGATTTGTCAATAGATAACAATAGAAACTGCTATTTTTATTGAGAATATACAAAATTAAGGACAAAATTACCCTAACTTTCATGAGATTCAGCAATTGCAGTTTCTTTTTTCATATCATTTTTATTAATCTTTTTCATACACTTCTAGCATTTTCATAAAAATGCAAAATTTTAAATTAATACATTTTTTCGT
>CAMWHN010000153.1 GCA_947174085.1 uncultured Ruminococcus sp. | reverse complement strand
CTGTAAATCAGCTGGAAATGCTGAAATTATTTCATTAGTTCTATCACACATTTACTCTCATGTTTACTAAAATCCTAATTTTTTTACATATTCTCTAAGATATTTGAAAGGAAACGGAACCACAGTCAATTGTTTGTTATGTACAAAGCCAACATTCATTAAAGGTAAAAGCTTACTGAATAATTCCTGTGAATTGCTATACAAATCAATTTTGCATATATTTACAGCAGTTGAAATATTATATGACATACCATTTCTCACAACTCCCGCAAAATAATATATTGAATTATTATGATTAAACTGTTTTATATTAATTACAGATGGAAATAATTCTTCCCTTACTTTGAAAATTTCGGGAATTGTTACCCAATGAGTATCTTTTATCATATTTATATTGCCGTCTTTATCACGAATAATGCCCTCAATAACTTCCGAATTTTGCTTTGTATTTTCAAAAATTTCAATTGTAAATTTCATAATTTCTATAAATCAATTATAACTTACAATATGTTATACGCTTGGTATCATACCATTTAAAATTTTTATATCCGGACAGATGATACATAATCAGTATTGTCATAAATTCGCTTAATGACATTCTTGTTCTGAGTATAATTTTTTCTTTATCCATCAACAGTTTGTTTCTGCAATACTTCTCATATGCCTTGTAAAAATCATCTGCATCACAAAAAATTGCTATTTGTTTCATAAAAAAACCGCCTTTCTGTTGCTTTGAGTTTTTGGTTATTCTCATAATAACAGATTTCAGCGATTTTTTCTATCTTTTTTCATCGAACTCATGTTATTTTAATTATTTGTTGATTCGCATAAATCAGAATTTAGTATACCGTTTCGTAAAAGTTCAAGTTTCATTATATAATTGATAGCTTTGATTCACCGTTTAATGATAAGATTCATTGAAGAACATTTTCTACGGATTCTTCAATAATAGACTTCCTCGGAAACTAAAGCTGAGACTCAAAATTTATAATACCACAAATAAGGTTTAAACGTAAAAGATGCCGTTTTCTACGATTACGGTAAGCATATTTCATAATTTTAAATACTTTTATTTTAGCATTCATATTTTCAATCAGAATCCGTTCACATGAAATACGTGTGTTTTCTCTTTTTTCTTCCATTGTCAGTTCACCACCCCGTGGCTTTTTCTTAGGAGTTTCACTGTTCTGATGATATGCAGAAATACCCTGATAACCACTGTCAGCCTGTTCTCTGATACTGCTGAGAATACGTTTCCCTATTGTTTTCTTGTACAGACTGAAATCGTGTGTTTTTCCTTGTCCTTCAGCAGTACAGATAATTTCATGAGTTTTCTTGTTTACAATTATCTGCGCTTTGACTGTGTGCCTTTTCTTTTTTCCGGAATACCATTTCCTCTGTTTTTTTGAGGGCGTTCCACAGGACATTCTGTTATATCAACAAGCACAATTTCTATCCTGTCATCTTCCAGAAGTATTTTCTTTCCGAGCAGTGAAAACGTTCCGTCTTTTATCAGAGTATTTTCAACCCATACAATTGTATCATGTACTGTTGCTTCTCCGATTCCAAATTCATATGCCAGTTCTTTCTGGGTTACATACTGTCTCAGATATTTCAATGTCATCAGAAGCTGTTCTTCTATTGTTAATTTCGGCTTCCTGCCGCCTTTTTTATGCTTATTTTCATACGCTTTCCTTAATATTTCCGTCATTACTGAAAATACTTCTCTTTTTACTCCCACTATCTGCTTGAAATCTTTATCCTTTAATCGTTTTGTCTTTTCGTAATAATTCATTTTATCACCCTTATATTATCATACCTTGCTACTGTTTTTTTGTCAATACTCTTTTTTTATTTCAAGTTTCCGAGGAGGTCTAATATCTATTCCACTTTCTTCAAGCAACTTTTTTGCTTCTTCTGAAATAAAGCCATTTGATACCTTTACTCTTTTCAGAGAATCCATATCTGCCAGACCAGAAGCATCTTCTACATAGATACTGTAAAAGCCAAGTTCTTCGACATTATCAAGAACTGAAAAACACGAACTATCTCTGAGAAAGAAATCCAGTTTCTCTTTATCATCGCCGTTTTTTTCTTCCGCAATGATAAAGCCGTCTGCTTTTGAACTGTTCAGGATAAGTTCCTTCAAATCACCGCAGTCAGCAACGCTCTGAAGGTTCTTAACAGAAGAAGCGGAAATTATTATCTTTTCAACGGTACTGTTATTAATATCATTAAAATCAGCTTCGGAGTATGTAAAACCCAAATATCTAAGGTTCGGCTGTTTATTTATCATACCAATACCGCCTCTGGATATTTCTTCCTTTGAGCGAAAAACTTCGAGCGTTTCAAGCTTTTCAAACACTGTAAGCTGTGAAAAGCGGTCGTCAGTAGCGTCAGCTGCAATCATACTCTTCATCTCCGAGCATCTGTTCAGTTCTTTGATATTTACCTCATCAAGAAACACGTCAATGTTCTCAGTTTTTCTTGCGACAAACGATTTTTCAAGATAAACATACTTATCTCTGAAAACCAGTCCAGCAGTAACAAGGATAACCGCAGTTATCATAAAACACAGTACTATTTTCAAATATTTCTTCATTATAAGTATTCTCCCACGAAAAACTTGATTGTGACAGTTTGACAGTTTGTAAAATCCCGATTTATTTTACTAATATTATACATAAAAAAACTGTTATGTCAATAGAAACGCCATAGTATTTTGGACTTATCATCAAAAATACTATGGCTAAAAATTTCTATATGAGTATCGACCTTAAAAACAAGGCATTTTTTTGATAATATAATTTTAATTAGCTAAGCATGTCAGCTTCAGAAATAAGTTCAACAAGATATTGCATGATTTTAAGAGATTCTATTGCTTCTGGAACACCATTGTTATTGAAGTCAACATTTTTCAAACCTTGTTCAGAAAGATTTATCTTGCCAAGGACAGCTTTATTTGTGAGAATAACATCAATAATATCAACTTCGCCATCAACGTTAGCATCACCAAGTTTTCTATCTGTTGGTACTGGTTCAGGAGTTGGCTCTGGTGTTGGTTCAGGTGTAGGCTCTGGCGTTGGAGTACCACCTGCATTATTTGCAACGATAGATACGATAGATACATTATTGCCACCGCTATAATAATTTCTAAATTCAAATTCGCCGTCCCATTCGCTGTTGTATTGGTCTTTGTATTTCAGGGCAAGACTGGAAGTATCAATTGTAATAGAGAACTGTCCATTTGCATTTACATTAATGCCAGCTACTTCTTTACCGCCGGAAGTATCTACCCATGCAGAACCGTCATATTCCATCCAGTAAGGGTCGTCTGCAATGCCAATGCCAAATCCGTAAGAGAAATTACCAGAATAACTACCTGCATCTAACGTAATTGTAATAGATTTAATATCACTGGAAGCTAAATCTGCGGTCTTACCTCTGTAAACATTTGTTTTTGGATTGGAATCTGTATCATCTGTTAAAGTAATATTCAAAGATGGAGTATTTGGGTTTTGTGTAGGTTCTGGAGTTGGTTCAGGTATAGGCTCTGGAGTTGGTTCAGGTATAGGCTCTGGAGTTGGTTCAGGTGTAGGCTCTGGAGTTGGTTCAGGTGTAGGCTCAGGTGTAGGCTCTGGTGTGGGTTCAGGTGTAGGCCCTGGTGTTGGGTTTGGTGTTCCAAAACTAAATGGATATTTCACTTCAGAAGCACCGGAAACAATACTAGCAGCTGATTTATCAGAACCGCCGTAAATAGAAACTAATCCAGCCGCTGCAAGCGCAAAACTGCCATTATAGTCCAGCGCACCTTCTGTCCATTGATATTGATCTTCTTGGTCTCTGTATTCTCCAGCACCATCAGGTCCACCTACAAGCAAACCATAGGCTGTATAAGTAGCAGTACTGTTTTCAGCTGCGCCTAACGTTCCACTTCCTGGATTCGCTGCTCTGTGATGAATTTTTGTTGGCCAGCTACTTCCATAACCAACTAAGAAACTGTAATTAAATGGATTATCACCAAGAATATAATTCATCTGATATTTTGCACCCTGTGCCAAATCAGAATTTGCATTGCCGTCAGCGGCTAATAATGCATACATTTGGAGAATGCAGTTATATCTTGAACCACCCCATGATGCTTGGTCTGTCAGATTATACTGTGAAGTAGATACACCGCCCTTTTGATTCAGCGCAAATTGCAGTTCTGTAGAAAATGCACTTTCTCCAGTTGCCTTGTACATCAATGCAGAATAGCCACCCCAGACTTTATTCCAGCAATAATAATGATAATCATATTCGCCGTTATACTGACCCTGTGAAGGTGTAATTGTAGGCTTGTCACCTACACCGTTAATCCATAACCATGCCTGTGCAAGTGCTAAATCATCAGCAGCAACTGCATCTGTATCATACATGCCTCCCATACCGCCAGTATAATTACCGGAATATTTTGAGCCAAATTCATACAGTGCTTTTGCATATTTTAGACACTGTTCGGCATAAGCTGAATCAGAATTTTTAAGTACATAAGCTGTGCCTGCCAGTGCTGCCGCCATATCTCCGCACACAGCAGAGTTATTCTGAGAAGCTGTCAACCAGTAGGTTGGTCTGTCATAACTTTGCTTTTCGGGAGATTCCCAATAAGAATGATCAGAGTCATTGGAAACAGTATAGCAGATTGTTGCCACATTGCCTGAAGCATCTAAGAAAGTTGTTTTCATCAGATAGTCAGCTGTTCTTCTGAGAATATATTCCAAATGGTCTTTTGCACCTGCTTTTTCATAAGCATCAGGGAACAGATAATCAGACATTGCCAGACTCATTGCAGAAAAGCCCATAGTTAAATTAAATTTTATATGGTCACCTGCATCATGATAACCCCCAGAAACATCAACATAGCCATCACCATCAGGGTCAACAATAGATGTTGTAGAAGAATCAAAATTCTGTGCGGCAGAAATAGCAGCTTTTCCATCATATGTATGGCAGTTTCCTCTCCATGTCAGCGGACCGTCATCTACATCACTACCACAGGCATTCGCATCAAACATATACAGAGAAAGTGCCAAAGCCTCTGCATAATCTTTGTCCGCAGCTGAAACCGGAATAGATACCGTTACTGCACCGCTTACAGATGACAACATAGCTACGCTCATAATGCCAGCAAGCAAACGATTCTTCAAATTTTTCTTGTTCTTCATTTCAAGAACTTCCTCCTTTTAAATTAAATTTAGTCAAGATTTCATGTAAATTACATGTAATTTTAAAAAATGTACCCAAAAATTTTTACAAATATAATAACATGTAAAAATTCTAATTATACAATTCTAGTATAGCATATTTTACAAGATAAATCAATCATAAAATTTTTATTTTCTATTTTTTATCGTTTTGCATAAATATTAATGCATTTATTTTATATTATTTATGCAAATTTATATAATAAAATTTTAAAACCAGCCTGTTAAAAATATTTTAATAATTTTTAGCTAGTGAAATTTATTTCTGCCTTTGCTTTTTCTGGTGTTATTGCAAAAATTTCCTGCATAT
>CAMWHN010000152.1 GCA_947174085.1 uncultured Ruminococcus sp. | reverse complement strand
GTGTTATACTAAGAATTAGACTATTAAAGATTAGGCAAAAAATTAGAAATAGAGAACTTAGTTAGAAAGGAATGACACGCTTTGCAAGATGAAAAAGAATTAGGACAGAATGGAAAAAAGAACGGAAAAAAATTAGATGCTTCCAAAATGTCCGCAGCAGAAATTTTAGAGGCTGTCGGGGTAGCTGAACCGCTGACAGAAAGTCTAGTACATGCAAGTAAGGCAAAGCAAAAAACGAGTGAGATAATAGAACCGCCAGTGCAGGAATCCCCAAAAGAAGATGCAGGGGGAGACATACAGAAAAGAATTGCTGAAATTCAAAGGCAAAAACAAGAAAAATTACGACAGGCACAGGAAAAATTAACAACAGAACAACAGGGAAGTCGTGAAATGCCAATTTCACAGTCACCTGTACAGCAAGAAGCTACATCTGTTGTGGAAAAAAATGCAAAAAAAGTCCGTGTAAAAGCTGTTGTAATTTCAGAACCAGCTCCGGAAGAAGAATCTCAAAAAACAGAAGTATCTGAAATGATACAAGAACCGGACGAGCCAGAAGAACCGGAAACGCCTGTAATAATTCCGCCTGTATCAAAAGAAAAAACAGAAAAATCTGGAAAAACAAAATCTAAGAAAAAAAAGAAGTCTAATAATACAAGTAAAATATGTGCAATATTAGGCATTGCTGGTGCAGGTGTTTTAATTCTCATATATTTTATCGGTGCATTGTGTTATCAAAATAAATTTCTTCCGCATACCTATGCAAATTCGGTTCTCATTGCCGGTATGACAAAAGACGAAGCACAAACGGCTTTGCTAGAACAAAAAAAAGTAGAGGACGTGACTTTAGTAACACCAAAGGGCGAAAAAGTTGTTTTTTCTGCACAGGATTTTAAAGCAGAATATAAAGTACCCGCAGGTTCTTTAAATGACGCTACGAGCGAAAGTAATTTTAATTGGGTCGGAAAGTTATTTACAAGTACAGAATATGCTATAAAATATGAATATTGCTATTCAGAAGAAGATTTAAAAAAATTAATTGAAAATTATAACTGGGGAAATGAAACTTCACAGAATGCAAAAATTATCCGTTCTGATTCCGGAAAATTTGAAATTCAGCCAGAGACAGTTGGCGATAAATTTAATGCCAGTACGTTAATGACATATATTGCGAAAGAGTTAGAAGCCGGCAAATCAGAAATTGTAATGCAGGATTCCGGTTGTTATGAGAGTTATAAAGCAAAAATTACAACGGAAGATTTACAAGATGATTTAGAAGTTTATAACCGTTTTGCAAATTGTAACATCACATATGATTTTGATGATAGAAAAATTACACTTGACAGTGATACTATTATTAGTTGGCTATTAAAAAAATCAGACGGTTCATTTGTAACAACTTCCGGACATGATATTCCGTTAGATGAAGAAAAAGTAACAGAATTTGTTGATAATATGGCACAGGAAACTGATACTTTCGGCAAAGACCATGAATTTTATGCAACAATTGATGGTTGGATTACTGTTCCATGGACAAAAGCAAGTTGTTATGGTTGGCAGATAGACCGAAATGAAACAGTTGTGCAATTGATGGAATTAATTGGAAAAGGTGAGGCGGTCACAGTTGAACCAGTGTATACAGCATGGGGGAAAGGGTATACTCGCAAAACTGATGATATTGGCACGACGTATATTGAAGTAGATATTTCCGCACAACACATGTGGTATTACAAAGATAATGAAGTCATTATGGACTATGATTTTGTATCTGGTACAGAGACAGACCCAAGCCGTAGAACCCCCAGAGGTATTTGCCAGATTGTCGGTCATCTGAACGGCAAAACTTTAGGCACATATGCCGTGCAGGGATATGAAACATGGGTGGATTACTGGATGCCATTTAATTATTTAGGCTGTGGCTTTCATGATTTGTCAAGAGGTGCTTACGGTGGTTCTATTTACATGTACAATGGGTCACATGGTTGTTTAAATATGCGCCATTCCGAAGCGGCAAATTTATATTCTGAAATTTTTGACGGCTTGCCTGTGATTGTGCATGATTAAGTAATATAACTGTTACATTGTAAAATTTGCAATGTAACAGTTTTTTTATTAAAAATACTTGCAATTCCAGCAGGAATATGCTAAAATAAATATAATATTAAAATTTAAAAATTACATGTAAGGAGTATGAAAAAAATGAAATTAGGCATGGTAGGACTTCCAAACGTTGGAAAGAGTACGTTATTTAATGCATTAACAAACGCAGGTGCGCAATCGGCAAATTATCCGTTTTGTACGATTGAGAAAAATATCGGTGTGGTATCAGTACCGGACAGCCGTTTGAATTATCTGGCAGATATGTATCAGCCAGATAGTTTCAAGCCGGCAACACTGGAATTTGTAGACATTGCCGGACTTGTCAAAGGTGCGTCTAAAGGTGAGGGCTTAGGCAATAAATTTCTTGCAGATATTCGAGAAGTTGACGCAATTGTACATGTTGTCAGATGTTTTGAAGACATGGATATTATTCATGTAGATGGGAGTATTAATCCGGCAAGAGATATTGAGACAATTAATTTAGAATTAATTTTTTCAGATTTAGAAATGGTACAGAGAAGAATTGACAGAGCAAAAAAATTATTAAAAGGCGATAAAAAAGCGCAAATTCAAGTAGATTTTTTTGAACGTTTAGCAAAGCATTTAGAAGACGGTAAATCTGCAAGAAGTTTTGAAATAACAGAAGATGAACAAGTATTTATGCATGATACGCCGTTATTATCAGCAAAACCAGTGATTTATGCCGCAAATTTATGTGAAGCAGATTTTACAGGGAATTTAGAAAAGCAAGTGCATTTTCAAGCAGTAAAAGCCATTGCAGAAGAAGAAAAATCTGCTGTATTGCCGATTTGTGCGCAGACAGAAGCAGAAATTGCAGATATGAGTGCCGAAGATAAAACAATGTTTTTAGAAGAATTAGGATTAGAAGAATCTGGTTTGAACAGAATTATTCAAACTGGTTATAGCTTATTAGGCTTAATTTCATTCTTGACGGCAGGCAAGCAAGAAGTTCGTGCATGGACGATTACAAAAGGTACAAAAGCACCGCAAGCCGCTGGAAAAATTCACACAGATTTTGAAAAAGGCTTTATTCGTGCTGAAATTGTCGCATTTTCAGATTTAGAAAAAAGTGGCAGTATGAGTGCGGCAAGAGAACAGGGGCTATTGCGTTTAGAGGGAAAAGAATATATCATGCAGGACGGTGATATTGTTGAATTTAGATTCAATGTCTGAAAAATCTGAATTATTAAAAAAAGCCAAAGAAGCTCAACAATATGCTTACTGCAAATATTCCAAATTTCCAGTTGGTGTGGCATTGCTGACAAAATCCGGTAAAATTTACACAGGTTGTAATATTGAGAATGCGTCTTATTCGTTAGGAATTTGTGCAGAACGAGTAGCTTTTGCAAAAGCCATTTCAGACGGGCATCAAGAATTTAAAGCAATTGCTATTATTGGCGGAATCGAAACAGAAAAAGCTTGTTCTCCATGTGGAGCTTGTCGGCAATTCATGGCGGAATTTTGTGAGGATAATTTTAAAATTTATCTTTCTGATAAGATATTTACATTACAAGAATTACTTCCAGAACGGTTTATATTATAATATAAAATAAAAGCAGACAGGATTACAAAAAATCCTGTCTGTTTTCTTGAGGAGAGATATTATTTTTTATTACTTAATTGGGAAATCAGCTGTTGTCAGCAATTCTACCAGTAATTTCATAATATTCAAAGCGTCACTAGCTTCTACTTTGCCGTTTGCATCTGTGTCAGCATTCACATAGCCTTGGTCAGATAATTTTGATTTTCCGAGAACGGCTTTATTTACTAGAATAACATCAATAATATCAGCTTCACCGGATTCGTTAACGTCACCCCAAACAGTAACTTTTAAGTCATCAGGTTTGGAAGGTTCAGGAGTTGGCTCTGGAGTTGGTTCAGGAGTTGGCTCTGGAGTTGGTTCAGGAGTTGGCTCTGGAGTTGGCTCTGGAGTTGGTTCAGGAGTTGGCTCTGGAGTTGGTTCTGGTGTTGGCTCTGGAGTCGGCTCTGGTGTTGGTTCAGGAGTCGGCTCAGGTGTTTCTGCATTGGCAACAATAGATACGATAGTAACAGGCTTACCGCCACTGTAATAATTTCTAAATTCAAATGTGCCATCATATTTGCTGTCATATTCGTCTTTGTATTTCAGAGCAAGACTGGAAGTATCAATTGTAATAGAGAATTGTCCTTTTGCATTGACATCTGTACCAGGTACTTCAGTACCATCAGAAGTATCTACCCATGTTTTGCCGTCATATTCCATCCAATAAGGAGAATCTGCAATGCTGATACCGAAACCATAAGAGAAATTACCAGAATAACTATCAGCATCTAATGTAACAGTAATAGATTTAATATCACTTGGAGCTAAATCTGATGTAAAACCTTTAAAAATATTTGTAGCTGGGTCAGATTTAGAATCATCTGTTAATACAGTACCACTACCGACAGAACTAGAAGAATTATTTGGTTTTGTGGGTTCTGGGTCTGGTGTAGTTGTAGAAGCATTTGCTGTAATAGATTTAACTGTTACAGTATTGCCACCACTGTAATAATTTCTAAATTCAAATTTGCCATCATATTTGCTATCATATTCGTCTTTATATTTCAGGTCAAGGCTAGAAGTATCAATAGTAATAGAAACTTCACCTTTTGCATTCACATCTATACCGGGAACATCTTTGCCGTCAGAAGTATCTACCCATGTTTTTCCGTCATATTCCATCCAGTAAGGCTCATCTGCAATACTGATACCAAAACCATAAGAGAAATTACCAGAATAATTACCAGTATCTAATACAACAGTAATAGATTTAATATCACTGGAAGCTAAATCAGCAGTTTGACCTGTGTAAATATTAGTTGCTGGGTCAGATTTAGAATCATCTGTCAAAGTAATGCCTGTAGCTGTAGAACTATTACCAGAATTACCAGTATTTTCCGGCTCTGTTGGTTTTACTTCACTTGCACCGTTTGCAGTAATAGAATTAATTGTAATATCACCGCCATAGTAATTTCTAAACTCAAATGTACCATCATATTTGCTGTCATATGCATCTTTGTATTTCAGGTCAAGACTAGAAGTATCAATTGTAACAGTAACTTCTTTGCCTGCTGTGACTGCAACGGAATTGCCCTCAACTTCTACAGTACCACCTTTTGTATCAACCCAAGATTTGCCGTCCCATTCGTACCAGTAAGGAGATTCTGCTGTGCTAATACCGAAGCCATAGGACATATTGCCTGTGAAATCTGCTGTAAAAGAAATTGTTACAGTTTTCAGACCACTGGAAGCAATATCAGCTGTCATGCCCTTATAAGTATCATCAACAGCTAATTTTTTATTAATCGCTGCGGCAGATGCAGTAATTTCCATGGAATCTGTTTTAATAGCAGATGGAATTGTCATTGCTGTTGCAGAAAGGCACATTACTGTAGCAACAGCAATCGCTTTCATTCGATTACTCATGTTTCTTGAAATCATTTCTCTTTCTTCCTTTCTTGTCATAGAAAAATAAATAATACCGTACAAAACTCTAAGCACAGGGATAAAATAGTTT
>CAMWHN010000151.1 GCA_947174085.1 uncultured Ruminococcus sp. | reverse complement strand
ATTTGTGATATAATTATAATTAAGTATATTTGATGAATATTTGATAAATACTTGTAATATGCTGATTTGTTTAGAAAGGAGGGCATTCTGTTTGGCAAAAGAACCAAAATTAATTGCAATTACTTCGGGTAAGGGAGGTACAGGCAAGTCATCTATTAGTTATGGCATTGGCTATACACTTGCAAAACAGGGCAATCGGACGTTAATTATTGAATTAGATTTCGGGTTGCGTTGTTTGGATATTATGTTTGGCATGGAAGGCAATGTAAACTATGATTTGGGCGATGTATTAAGAAATAAAATGCCAATTATGGAAGCGGTAACTCGTGTGCCGTCAGCAAGTAATTTAGAAATTTTATGTGCGCCAAAAGACCCTTTTATGACAGTAACTGCAAAACAGGTGGTAGATATTTGCAAAAGTGTCAGAAAATTTTATGATTTTATTATTATTGATACTGGTGCAGGTATCAGTTCCCATGTATTTGATATTGTAGAACAAGCAAATTTAATTCTGGTTGTGACAACACCAGACCCTATTTGTATTCGTGATGCAACTATGATGTCAGATGAATTTTATACCCGTGGCAATAAACGACAAAGATTAATTATTAATAAAGTCAGTCCCGAAGCAATTCGCAGTCATATGATTAAAAATCTGGACGAAATTATTGATACTGTAGGGATTCAGCTTTTGGGTGTGATTCCAGATGATTTCATGCTCAAAGAAGCAACTGGAAAAGGGCAATCACTTTCAGTAGATGCACCAAGCCTAGAAGCATTTGATGCTATTTCTAAGCGATTGACTGGCGAACAAGTTAAGCTAGTAATTAAATAATAATAAAATCATACTAGCAATGGAAAGGAATGAGATGAATTTATGACAATTGCTTTAATTGCACATGACGCAAAAAAAGAATTGATGATACAGTTTTGTACGGCGTATCGTGCGATTCTGTCAAGATATGATTTGTGTGCAACTGGTACAACTGGAAAAGTTGTGGGAGAGGCAACAGGCTTGTCCATAAGAAAATATTTTAGTGGTTCACAAGGGGGCAGTGAACAAATTGCTGCAAAAATTTCCTGTAATGAAGTTGATGTATTATTATTTTTCCGTGACCCAAATCCAAGAGCTACTGAATTTAATGACATGACGCTTTTGCGTTTGTGTGATGTGCATAATGTTCCCATGGCAACAAATATTGCAACAGCAGAAGCCTTGATTATGTCTTTAGAAAGAGGCGATTTGGACTGGCGGGAAGTCGGAAGTCCAGTGCTTTAGAAAAATAGAAAAAAATTAAAAATAATGCCTCTGGATAGTAATCAAAATCCGGAGGCATAGGATAATTTATCAAGTAGATATTTTAATGCAGTGTAACCATGCTGACCGAGATAAAATTGGCGAAAATGGTATGCATGAGGAGTTTTTCAAAATTGTTATGTTAATATTAAACCATGCAATATGAAAAATGATAAAAATAATTGGAGTGAATTTTGAATGAGTTTATTAAAGCGTCCTAATGGCACAGAAGATATTTTGCCTTCTGCTAGCCGTGATTGGCAGAATCTTGAAAATTTCTTAAGAACAACTGCCAATATTTATAATTTTCAGGAAATTAGAATCCCAACGTTTGAACAAACAGAGCTTTTTAGCCGTGGTGTTGGCGAAACAACTGATGTTGTACAAAAAGAAATGTATACAGTTTCTGCAAAAGAATCACAGTTTACACTTAGACCAGAAGGCACAGCAGGGACGATTAGAGCAATGTTACAAAATGGCTTGTTGAATGAAGCTTTGCCACAAAAAGTATATTATATTTTATCTTGTTTTAGACATGAACGCCCACAAGCCGGCAGATTAAGAGAATTTCACCAGTTCGGTGTGGAAATGGCAGGTTCTGCTTCCCCAAGTGCAGATGCAGAAGTGATTAGCCTTGCCAAACAGATTCTTGACCAGATTGGACTCACAGGCATAGAATTAAATATTAATTCTATCGGGTGTCCGGAATGCCGGAAAAATTATCATAAGGCTTTAAAAAATTATTTTGCGGAATCAAAAGAACAGCTTTGCGAAACTTGTCAAGAGCGTTTAGAAAAAAATCCTATGAGAATTTTAGACTGTAAAAGCCCTATTTGTCAGGAAATTGCAAAAGATGCCCCTGTGATTTTAGATTATTTATGCGAGGATTGTAACACGCATTTTGAAAAATTAAAAGCAAATTTAGATTTATTAAATATAAAATATTCTGTGAATCCAAGAATTGTGAGGGGCTTAGATTATTATACTAAGACAGTATTTGAATTTGTAACAACAGATATTGGCGCACAAGGAACTATTTGCGGTGGCGGTCGCTATGATGGCTTAATTGCACAGTTAGGCGGTCAGTCAACACCAGCTCTTGGTTTTGGTATGGGGTTAGAGCGTTTGTTATTAACACTCAAAAATCAGGGAATTGCTCTCTCAGATGAGAACTCTTGTGATATTTATTTTGTGCCTATGGGTGAAATGGCTTGTGCAAAGGCTATGCAATTAACTGCACAGTTACGTTATGAGGGCGTTTCTGCACAGACTGATGTTATGGGCAGAAGTTTGAGAGCGCAAATGAAATATGCAGATAAAATTCATGCCAGATTTGTTTTAGTTCTCGGCGATAATGAATTAGAACAAAAACAGGCTGTTTTGAAAAATATGAAATCTGGTGAAAAAATTAATATAAACTTAGATGATGAATTTGTTAAGCATTTTTCAGATATTGAAATTGCAGATAGATTAGCAATAGATTAAGGAGTTGTAAGTTATGGCTGAATCTATGGGAAATTTAAGACGCACACACGGTTGCGGAGAAGTCACAGAGCCTGATATGCAAGTTGTAGTCGGTGGCTTTGTGCAGTATATCAGAAATAAAAATAAAGTAATTTTTATTGTACTTAGAGACAGAAGCGGTGAAGTACAGTTAGTTTTTAATGACGAGACAGATAGAGAAATTTTTGCAAAAGCAGAATCTTGCAAAAATGAATATGTATTGCTTGTAAAAGGGAAATCTGTTACTCGTCAGGATATTAATCCTAATATGAAAACCGGTAATATTGAAATTATTGCAGAAGAAATTAAAATTTTAGCAAAAGCTGAGCCTGTGCCGTTTGTGATTATGGACGAGACAAATGCAGGGGAAGAAATGCGTTTGAAATATCGCTATCTGGATTTAAGAAGACCGTCTTTGCAGAAAAATTTAATTATGCGTCATAAAATTGCAAAATGTGCAAGAGAATATTTTTATGCAAATGATTTTATTGAAATTGAAACACCTATGATGATGAAATCTACACCGGAGGGCGCAAGAGATTATTTAATTCCGTCAAGAGTGCATCAAGGAGAATTTTATGCATTGCCACAGTCACCGCAGATTTATAAGCAATTACTTATGGTTGCTGGTATGGAGCGTTATATTCAAATTGCAAGATGTTTTCGAGATGAAGATTTAAGAGCTGACAGACAGCCGGAATTTACACAAATTGATTTGGAAATGTCTTTCATGGACGTTGAAGATATTTTAAAATTAACAGAGGGTTTTGTTCAGAAATTAATTCAAGATGTTCTTGGGCAGGAAGTTTCTTTGCCATTGCCCAGATTGTCTTATGCAGAGGCTATGAATGATTACGGTTCTGATAAGCCGGATACTAGATTTGATATGAAATTACAGGATATTTCAGAGCTTGTAAAAGATTCTGATTTTAGTGTATTTGCAAATGCAGTGCAATCTGGTGGCAGTGTGCGCTGTATTGTTGCGAAAAATGCAGTAAAAATATTATCCAGAAAAGAAATTGATAAATTAACAGAATTTGTTCGTGGTATCGGTGCGAAAGGACTTGCCTTTATTCGCTGGGCTGATGAAAAACCTACTTGTGCATTTGCAAAATTTTTCTCGGAAGAAGCAATGCAGAATATCTTAAATAAAATTGGCTGTGAAAAGGGCGATGTTGCTTTATTTATTGCAGATAAAAACAGAATTACACTTCCCGTATTAGGTGCATTGCGTTTGGAAGTAGCCAAAAAATTAAATATTATCCCAGAAGATAAATTAAATTTCTTATGGATTACGCAATTTCCATTTTTTGAATGGGACGAAGATTCTCAAAAATGGCTTGCTATGCATCACCCGTTTACAATGCCCGAAGATGAATGCTTGCAATATTTAGAGTCTAATCCGGAAAAAGTCGTTGCAAAAGCATATGATTTAGTATTAAACGGCATTGAATTAAGTTCAGGTTCTATGCGTATTACAGATTATGAATTGCAACAAAAAATGTTCAGAGCATTAGGTTTAACTGATGAAGAAATTCAAGCGAAATTTGGATTTTTAGTAGAAGCTTATCATTATGGCGCACCGCCACATGGTGGGCTTGGCATTGGTTTGGATAGACTTGCAATGTTGCTGTGTAAAGCAGAAAGTTTGCGTGATGTTGTGGCATTCCCGAAAGTAAAAGACGCTTCGGAAATCATGAGTGCTTGTCCGTCACCTGTTGAAAAAGAAAATCTTGATGTATTGGGCATTATGGTGAAACCGAAAGAATAATTTTAGTAAATTAATAAAACCCTCATAAAAATAAATGAGGGTTTTATTAAAATAATTTAATTTAAGAAAGGAAGAATTTGCATGAGTCTGAAAAAACTAACAGCATCATTGACAGCAATTGCTTGTGCTGTCTGTGCAACAAGTTCATTAACGGCATTCCCTGAGGGCGAACAATCTGAAAAAGTTGTTAAAATCATGTCATTGGGCGATTCTATTACAGATGGTTATTGGACTATGGGAGGTTATAGAAAATATCTCTATCATGAATTAGAAAAACAAGGTTATTCTAATATTGATATGGTAGGTCCAAAGGGCGGTGATACAGAATCATTTAGTTATAATGGCGAAAATATCACTTATGATGGAAATTATGCCGGCTATAGTGGTTATGCGATTCAGTTCATCACAGGCACGGAAACTCGTCAAGGTATTTTAGAAACCATTAACGAAGATTATGGCGATGGCAAAAATATGATTGAAGCCTATGACCCAGATGTTGTATTATTACAAATTGGTACAAATGATATTTTAAGCAATTATAATACTGGCATTACAGACCGTTTAGAAAATTTAATTAATACAATTCTGGCAAGTATGGACGGCAAAGATGATATATTATATGTCTCTACAATTCCAGATATTAATATTGCAGAACGTTATGACTGGCTTTGGAGCTATGGAATAGATTATAATTCAAATCCAGAAGGATTTACAAATGCAGTACAGGGAAGTATTGATGCTTATAATAATTCTATTCGTGAGCTTGTGGCAGAAAAACAGGCTAAGGGCGAACGTGTTGCTTTTGGAGATATTCACAGTGTGGTAGACCAGAATACAGATTTATATGATGGTGTTCACCCGAATGAAGCCGGCTATGAAAAAATGGGCATGTATTGGGCAAATTTATTAGATACTACTTATCTGAATGGCAATATTACAATTCCTGAACCGTCACAACCAACTTCAGAAAATACAACAGAGCCGTCTCAAGAACCATCTCAAGAACCATCTCAAGAGCCGTCTCAAGAACCGTCTCAAGAACCGTCTCAAGAACCATCTCAAGAGCCGTCTCAAGAACCATCTCAAGAGCCGTCTCAAGAACCGTCTCAAGAACCGTCTCAAG
>CAMWHN010000150.1 GCA_947174085.1 uncultured Ruminococcus sp. | reverse complement strand
AGATATTACCCTTTAGAGTTATTATTAGTTTCTGGTAGTTGTTCTTGTAATTCTGGGAGCTGAATTTTAACTTTGAATAAATCTCCATCAACATATAAAGTTAAATTTCCGCCCTGTAATTCTACAAAACTTTTTGCAATGGATAATCCTAAGCCACTTCCCTCTGTGTTTCTCGACCTGTCACCACGAATGAAACGCTCCATTAAAGCATCAGCTGTAATATTTAATTGCACGGCTGAAATATTTCTAAGTGTAATCATAATTTTATGATTTTTATTATACGCATTTAAATAAACTCTAGTTTGTGGCATAGCGTATTTGCAAATATTGCCAAATAAATTATCCATAGCTCGCCATAATAGCTTACCGTCTGCTAAAACAATTAAAGCATTTTTTGAAATCTCGCTGACTAGCATTAAATTTTTACTTTCAAAACGTTCTGTATATTCGCCAATTAGTTGCTCTAGTAAAACTTTTATATCCATGATTTCTTTTTCTGTTTTCATAGTTCCAGCAGTTGCTTTTGAAGCTTCCAGCACATCTTCTGTTAATTTACGCAATCTTGCGGATTGTCTTTGTAAAACGCTAATATATTCAATAGCTTTTTCGTTTGTGGGATTTAATTTTGATAACAAATCTGTATAATTAATGATAGAAGTTAATGGCGTGCGAATATCATGTGACACATTGGCAATTAATTCTGTTTTGAACATTTCGCTTTTTAATCTATCAGAAACAGCTTTGTTCATACCATCACCAATGCTATTCAAATGCTCTGCATGTTTCTTGAATACACCGAATAATCTTTCTAGTTTAATTTTTTCGTCAAGCTTGCCATCTGCAAGATTCTGACCACCGACTTCCAGCAAATGTAGTTGATACACAACAAAAATTGTCCCTGCAATGCCGACTGCCCAAAGTAAAATTTTTAATAATAAACCAAATTCTGCTCTATCCCAAATTAATATAACACTGATAATATCTAATACTACAACACCTGTTGCAATAAGTCCAGCTTTCCAGACAAATGGCAAATAATCTAATAAATTTGCTCTTTCTTTGGCTTTTTCTCTGGCTTTTTCTTTGCTTACTTTGAATTGTCTTGCAATTAGTTTTGAAAATTTGTAAATGATAGTATTTTCTATAATTGTTTTTGTTCTAACACGTGTGGCAGTACTCATTGCCCACCAAAGTATAATTAACGCCCATAATGGTAATAACATTCCAGCTAATATGATGTCACTTCCGATATTACCAAAAGCACAAAAAGTGATAGCAATTCCAAGTAAACCAAGAACAACTGTAAAAATATCATAAGGAATTTTTTCAAAGTTTGTTGCAATGGCATCTTCTGACCCTGTGCGATAACCAGCAGAAGAAACAGCAAAGATAAAACTTACTAAGCATAATACTCCAGCAAGAATAGCAATCACTGGGATTATATAACGATATTGATAAGCCAATGCTGTATATTTTTGTGAAATTTGGTAATCATCTTCTGCTTTCAGAACTTGATTCACATAGCCAACAATATAATGCGATGTAGATACTTCTGGTTCAGAAATGCGTACATCATAGTAAATATCATAATATTGTGGGGTGTCTGTGTGATTATCTATGTTACTAGCTATATTATTATTTAAATTTAATGCAAATTCTTCAGAATAATATCCCATATATTCATAAATTGGTATAATAGCTGGTGGGTCATTATGATAATCAATCACATAATGCGAATTATCCTGTTTGATAATATATAAATCTGGATTCTGGTCTAATAATACTTGTAAATAATTTTTAAACAATGTTCTATACTGATAACCATTAGTATCCGTAGAAATAATATAAAAATTGTCTTCTATATACTTAGATTGGTCTTCTGTATACGTATATCCTAAATCTAATGCATCACAAATCAATTGCATTTCTTCTATAGAATATTCAGAATCAGATACATCATCTGGAATTTCAAGTGGAACTTCTATTCTATTTTCTGCTATCCTATTTTCTGCATTGGCTTGAATTGCAAATGGAAATAAATTTTCTAATAAAGCATTTGTTTCTGTTGGATTTAAATTTTCTGTTGTTGCTATATCTGGTTCTGTAGAATCTTGTGTTGTAATAGATTCTGTAACTGGTTCTGTTTCTTCTGTAGTGAGTGTTGATGTTTCTGTAATTTCTTCTGTAGTAGGGGATTCTGTTTCTGGAATCAATTCATTTTGCGAATTTGCAAGTGTGGGAGCTGGTTCACCTCTTGGTACAATCATTTGTGTAGCTGAAATAATATTATTTCCCTCTGAATTATTACAAATCCTTTGATATTCGTCTTCTGACAAAATTTGTTCTGATTCTATATATTCTGTTTCAGTATGAAAATAAGTCTGTGACATTTGATAATTATCAGAACCAGATTTAATTAATAAATTATCATTCATATCATAAATGGCAAAAAAGAAATTTGTTTTATTATTTGCATAATCTTGCATAAGCTCCTGATATAAAGCTTCTTTTCTTTGTTTTGAAACATTTTCATCAAAATAGCCGTTTTCCTGCAAACTCATAAATTCTTTATCTAAACGCCAAATATCGTGAGTTAATCTGGTTTCTATATTAGATTTTTGAATTTCGTCCAAACTTTTGAAATAATAACCGCCGTTATATAATTCAAGTGTTCCAACAGCTCCTAAACAGGTAACGGGAATACTAATCATATAAGCAAGTACAGCAAGTACTTTACAAAAGCTATTTTTGCGTAATGGCTTTTTCATATGCTTCCACTCCTTTCAAGTTTATAACCCTGTCCCCAAACGGCTTTTAAATATCTGGGTTCAGCCGGATTAATTTCAATTTTTTCTCGTAAATGCCGAATATGCACGGCAATTGTACCTTCTGCACCATAGGGCAATTCTCCACGAATTGCTGTATAAATTTCACTTGGTGAAAATACTTTATTTGGCGATTGTATTAAAAATAATAAAATAGCATATTCTGTGGGTGTTAAATTCACTTGTTCGCCATCAATCGTGACAATTTTTTCTGAATTATCTAAAAAAATATTTCCGCATTGATATTGCGTTGAGGAAACAGGTGCAACACTGCCTAATTTTGTATAACGCCGGAGCTGAGATTTTACTCTGGCAAGCACTTCCATAGGATTAAACGGCTTTGTAATATAATCATCTGCACCCAAATTTAAGCCTAGAATTTTATCTGTATCTTCGCTTTTTGCCGTAAGCAAAATAACAGGCAAATTATATTGTTCTCTTAATTTCATCATTGCCTCAATTCCGTCCATTTCCGGCATCATAATATCCAGTAATAATAAATCAATTTTTTCTTGTTTTAGAATTTCCAGTGCCTCCCTCCCATTGTAAGCAACATGCAAAATATAATTATTTTCCTGTGAAAGATAAATTTTTAATGCATTAACAATGTCTTTTTCATCATCACATATTAAAATATCATAAGCCATTATCATTTCTCCTTTTTTATTTCGATTTTAATTTTAAAATTTTCTCTGTATATATATTATACAAAATTTTTGTTTAAGAAACAAGGTGCAAAATGTTTAAGAATTGATTAAGATGATTATTTTAAAAAATTATAAAATAAAAAAGCCCTGAAACAGATTTCAGAGCCTTTTTAATTATAAACTGCAAATTGTTCCACCACCAACGACAATATCATCTTGATATAAGACAACAGCTTGTCCTTTGGTAATTGCCCTTTGAGGACTGTCAAATTTCACATGTAAAAAACCGTTTTCATCTTGCCATGCAGTCGCTGGTTGTTCAGGGTGTCTATATCTGATTTTTGCACAGACATGAATCGGCTTTTCTAAACTTGCAACAGAAATTAAATTTACATCATCAGCAATTAGCGAATCAGAAAATAATTCCTGATTTTGTCCAAGTACAACCTGATTGGTATCTGTTCTAATTTCACAGACATATAAAGGTATTTTTGCGGAAATGCCTAAGCCTTTGCGCTGACCGATAGTATAATGCACAATGCCTTTATGTTGTCCTAAAACATTGCCTTGTGTGTCAATAAAATCACCAGTTGTGAATTGCTTGCCTGTGAATCGTTCTAAAAATTTTGCATAATCGCCGTCTGGCACAAAGCAAATATCTTGACTATCTTTTTTATGTGCATTCACAAAATTATTTTTTTCTGCAATTTGTCTGATTTCTGATTTATGATAATCTCCCAATGGAAATCGAACATGCTTTAATTGCTCCTGTGTGAGTGCATATAATACATAACTTTGGTCCTTTGATTCGTCAAGACCTTTTTTTAATAAATATCTTTCAGAATTTTTATCATATTCTATTCTGGCATAATGTCCTGTGACAACATAATCAAATTGCATTTGATGCATTCTTTGTATCATGGCATCAAATTTTAAAAATCTATTACAGTCAATACAAGGATTCGGCGTTGCACCTTTTTCATAGCAATTTGCAAAACGATTCATGACAGTATTTTTAAATTGTTCTGAAAAATTAAACACATAATGCAACATGTTTAATTTACTGGAAACTAATTTTGCGTCCATAACATCACTGAGAGAACAACAAGATTTTTCTTTTGCAATGCCTGCATCTTCATTATGAAATAACTGCATTGTTGCACCAACACATTCATAACCAGCTTCTAGCATAAGCAATGCCGCAACAGAGCTATCCACGCCACCACTCATGGCAATGATTGCTTTTTCTTTCATGAATTAAATTCAACCTCCTAATGCAATCATTTTGTCAATACAACGCCTTGCGTCTTGAATTGTCTGCTTGTCTAATATAATTTCTTCGCCAAATTGACCTGTTAAATTCCGATAAACATCTACTAAAGTTGTCGCTTTCATATTAGGACAGATTAATTCTTTTGTCAATGGATAAAATAATTTATCAGGGCAGTCATATTGCAAATGCTCTGCAATGCTAATTTCCGTGCCAATAATAAATTCTTTTGCATCAGAATTTTTTGCATAGTCCATAATAGCCGAAGTTGAGCCAACAAAATCAGCTTGTTCTACAACTTCTGGAACACATTCAGGGTGAACTAATACAAGTGCTTCTGGATGTAAAGCTTTCATATTCTGAACAGCAGAGGGTTTCACACTGGCATGAATGGGGCAACCGCCTTGTAATAATTTCACTGTTTTTTCAGGCACTTGCTTTGCGACATATGCGCCTAAATTGCAATCAGGAATAAATAAAATTTTATCATTTTCGACAGCTTTTGCTATTTTCACAGCAGAAGAAGAAGTGACACAAACATCAGCAATTGTCTTTAATTCTGCTGTTGTATTGACATAAGCCATGATAATATAATCTGGGTATAATTTTTTCATTTGTAAAATCATATCTTTATCCATTTGTTCCGCCATGGGACAGCCTGCCAAAGGGTTTGATAATAAAACTTTTTTTTCTGGAGATAAAATTTTAACTGTTTCCGCCATAAATCGCACGCCACACATTAAAACTGTTTGATTTTCCACTTGAGAGGCTTTTACGCTTAACTGATAAGAATCCCCAACAAAATCCGCAATTTCGCTAATTTCACGAGCAACATAGCTATGTGCTAGTATGCATACATCTTGTTCTTTTTTTAAGCGTAATACTTCTTGTTGCATTTCTGATACTTTCATGTGAATAACCACCTTTATTTTAGTAATATATATTTATTTTACTACATCATAAGTCATATGT
>CAMWHN010000149.1 GCA_947174085.1 uncultured Ruminococcus sp. | reverse complement strand
TATAGGAAGTATAATTTAAAAAAAGTTTTACTAAGATATTTTGAACTATTTTCTGCCTATAGAGACGAGGACTTCTTGCCGTAAGAGAATAAATTATTTTTCAGTTTCAAACTGACTTTCATGACGTGTGAAAAAATCTGTTTTTGGTGGCAGGAATTTTAATTGATGTTTTTCGCCAGTGAAATAATTTAACGGTTCGAAAATAAATTCCCAAGACCAGATTCTTTCATCAACTTGCAAATACTCTCTTAATTTTTCCGTGCCGAATGGTGCCATTGGGTGTAATAAAATGCCGGCAATTCTAATCATATAAAATAAATTTGCTAATGCCTGTGCAACTTCGTCCGGATTCTGTTCTTCACCTTTTAAAGCCTTAGACATATATTTACTGCCGTTTCTGATATAGCTATCTAACACATAAGTGCATTGATGAAATGCAAATTTAGACATATGTCTTTCATAATCCAACACTGCTTTTTTGCCGTCAGCTAAGAATTTTTCTTCTGGCGCAACGTCTGGCAAAATGCCATTAAAATATTTTTGTGTTGTATAAAAAGCCGTACGAATCATGCGGTTATAAACATTAGACAATAATAAGCCGTCTTTGACAACAGGGTCAGAATCTTCTGGCTTTGCCAAAGGATTAAACGGCTTCGGCATGAAGCTAACAGAACGTTGTCCCAGTCCTAAGCCCAGCCAATGCATACGGAGCTGTTCGGGTGTATAAAAATTTAATAAATCATCAGCCATAGGAGGTTTGACAGCACCAGAACTTGAGGCTTTTTTATCTAAGAATAAAATATGATGATTTGCAACAATCAAAGGCAATTGCAATTCATTTTCAGGCGGATTAGAATTTTTCTGTTCTGAATTTTGTTGTGCCATCCACATAGCAGGTTCAGCAATGCCATAGAAATAAATATTATCCTGTCCGATAAACTGATAAATATTAGAATCTTTGCTACACCAATAGTCACGCCATTCAGAACGTTCATGCCCAATTTGTTCTAAATACGCTTCTGTGAACGAAATAGGCGCCCAAAGAGATTCTGGCCATACCCAAACAGTTAAAGGTTCTTCATTTTCTAAAACAGGTGCAGGCACACCCCATTCTACATTACCAGTCAAACGAAACGGCACAAGTGTTTTACCAGTTCTATAACGAATATTATTTTTAGTTAAAATTCTGCATGCGTCATCACAATCAGATAATGTTTCAAATGCAATTGTAAATGACGGTTTTTTCTTTTCTTCTAAATATTCATGTTCCGGCAACTGATTTTTTAAATTAGAATAAACTTCTTCAAATTCTCGTTTGATATAAATTACTGGAGGTTTTAAAAATTCTGCGATAGTTTTCCAGACAACAGGTCTAATATCCTTGCGTTTTTTTAATTCTTCGACCCATTCGAGCATTAATTTTTCATAATCACGCAATTTAAAATACCAGTTTGTCACAGGTTTCATAGTTGGTGTTTCTCCTGTGAGTGTGCTAACAGGATTAATTAAATTTTCTGGCATATACTGATGTCCTAAATCGCATTCATCAGCATAGCCTTTTTCAGATTGACACCCCTCAACAGGACATTTGCCGATAACTTGACGACCGTTTAGAAAAACACCTGCTTTTTCGTCAAAAAATTGCATAGTTGATAATCTATTTAATTGCTTTTTTTCATAAAGCGATGTTAAAAACCAGTTAGTCATTTCAGCATGAATTTCTTTCGACCGTCCTAAACCTGACGCACCAAATAAATTTGGTGAAATACCATAAGCTTTGAGAGTTTTCTTTTGTTTTTCATGATTTTGTGAAACAAATTCTTCTAAACTTCCAGAAAACTCACCCTTTTCCACTTTCTGTCTCCAACCTTCCGCAATTGGTGAACCATAGCAATCTGTACCAGATACAAAAATAACATTTTCTTTGCCGATTCTGTCACGCAAAAATCTTGCAAACGTATCTGCAAATACTAACATACCGCCAACATGTCCGAAATGCAATTCTTTATTACCATAAGGCATACCGCCTGTAATAACAGCACGTTTTGGAAATTCTGGTCTTGGAATCTCAAAATTTCTATTTTCAGATTTATTCTTACTCATCTTATGATTATCCTTTCTTAACTTGGTTAGAACAAAATTATAGCCATTTTTCTAATCTGTTTTTTACAATTTCTTCGCCTAATACATGACTAACTTCCCAAATATCAGGTGCATTAGCTCTGCCTGTGAGTGCTATTCTAAGCATATTTGTCACATGAATAATACTGCCTTTGTACTGGTCTGGATTTTTTTTATAATCTTTGGGCTTTACAGCACAGCCTAATTGTTCTGTCAAAGATTTTACTTTTGCGAACCATGTTGCCGAATCATCTTCATGTGCATAATTTTCTAAATATAACTTGAAACATAATTTTCTGGTTTCTTCGTCAATTTCTTCAGGCATAGCGTCTTGTAACTGGAAACTTTCCTGATAATAAAAACTCATAAATTCACAAGCTTGTTTCCAGTTTTCTAAATCTTTTCTAGGCTTTTTGGCAGTTCTTCCGACATTTAAAGCTTTTATTGTACGCTCTGGATAAGTTTCTAATAATTTTGCAAATTCTAAATCATATTGCTTGCACCAGTCCAGCCAACCAGCATATAATTTTTCAGCCGGCATTTTGCTAAGCACTTCTTTAGAAATATCTTTTAATTTATCTAAATCTACTAATGCACCAGAAATAGACATTTTAGAAATAGAATATTTAAAATCCAAATAAGACAATTCTGGATTTGCCAAACGCCATTCTTCAAAATTAGAATTTAAGACTGTTAATAAAAATTCCCAGACAGCGTCTTGACAAATCCCCTCTTGCTGATAATATGCCAAAGCAAGTTCTGGGTCTTTGCGTTTTGATAACTTGCGTTTTTTGCCGTCTTCAATTTTCATGAGCGTTGCTGTATGGCAATAAATCGGCTGTTTCCATTGCAAAGTATTGAATAATTCTACATGCATTGGCAAAGAAGAAATCCATTCTTCACCACGGATAACATGTGTAGAATGCATAAAATAATCATCAACGACATGTGCAAAATGATAAGTCGGAATACCATCACTTTTTAGCAATACAAAATCAAGATAATTTCTAGGCATTTCCAGTTTGCCACGGATAGCATCTTCTACACAGATTAATTCTTGTGTCTGTTCTGCACGAAATCTTAATACCCAAGGCTTGCCAGAATTAATATTTTCCTGAATCTGTTCTAAACTTAAATTTCTATTTGCAAGCGCATATTTCCCATAAATACCAATATCTTCTTTATTGGCTGTCTGTTGTTCACGAATCGTATCTAATTCTTCGGCTGTTAAAAAGCAAGGATAAGTCTTGCCCTGTTGTGTTAAATATTTTGCAATTACATGATAAATATTTTTTCTTTGTCTTTGATAATACGGCGCATACATGCCATTATTTTGATTATTTTCTATTGCACCTTCATCAAAATGCACATTAAAATAATTCATTGCTTGAATTAGCGTCTCCACAGCACCATCTACTTTGCGTTTATCGTCTGTATCTTCAATGCGCAAATAAAATACACCATTTGACTGATGTGCAAGACGTTCACCAATTACGGCATTATATAAATTACCCAAATGTACAAATCCTGTTGGACTAGGGCCAATTCTTGTGACAACGGCATGTTCCGGAAGATTTCTAACCGGATATTTTTTTTCTAAATCTTGGGGCGTTTCTGTCACGTCCGGAAATAATATATTTGCCAGTGCTTGATAATTCATAAGTTCTATCACTCATCTTTCTATTTTGATAAAATTTATTTATTTTTATTTACCTAGAAAACTACCCGAATTAAAATTATTTCGAGTAGTTTCCAGATAATATTTTAATATTTTTATTTTTAAATTTTACACATTCGGCAGATTTGCGAAACCTTTTGCTAATTCTTCATCTGTTGGAATATAATCTGACATTAAATTATCATTAAATTTCTGATAAGCGACCATATCAAAATAGCCTGTGCCAGTTAAACCAAATAAAATCGTTTTTTCTTCGCCGGTTTCTTTGCATTTCAAAGCTTCATCAATTGCAACTCTAATCGCATGGCTACTTTCTGGCGCAGGGAGTGTACCCTCAATTCTAGCAAATTTTGTAGCAGCTTCAAATACAGCAGTTTGTTCTACACTTCTTGCTTCCATAAGACCTTCGTCATAGAGTTCAGATAATACACTGCTCATGCCATGATAACGCAAACCGCCTGCATGATTCGGTGACGGAATAAAGCCACTGCCAAGTGTATACATTTTAGAGAGAGGACAAACTTTACCAGTATCACAGAAATCATAAACATATTTGCCTCTTGTGAGAGACGGACAAGATGCCGGCTCAACAGCAATAAACTGATAATCTGCTTCACCTCTTAATTTTCTGCCCATGAACGGAGAAATTAAGCCACCCAAGTTAGAACCGCCACCGGCACAGCCAATAATAATATCTGGCTGAATGCCGTATTTATCACAAGCTGTCATAGTTTCCAAGCCAATAATAGACTGATGTAATAACACTTGTGATAGTACAGAACCTAATACATAGCGATAACCCTCGTTTGTAACAGCACATTCTACAGCTTCAGAAATTGCACACCCTAAAGAACCGCTTGTCCCTGGAAATTCTTCTAAAATTTTTCTACCGACTTCGGTAGTTTCAGACGGTGACGGCGTTACATTTGCGCCATAAGTTCTCATGACTTCACGGCGGAAAGGCTTTTGTTCATAAGAACATTTTACCATGAATACTTTGCAATCTAAATCAAAATAAGAACATGCCATAGCAAGAGCTGTTCCCCATTGTCCTGCACCTGTTTCTGTTGTCACGCCTTTTAAGCCTTGCTTTTTTGCATAATAAGCTTGTGCAATAGAGCTATTTAATTTATGACTACCAGAAGTATTATTGCCCTCAAATTTATAATAAATTTTAGCAGGCGTACCAAGTGCTTTTTCTAAAAAATACGCTCTTACTAGAGGGGCTGGACGATACATTTTATAAAAATTTTGAATTTCTTCTGGGATAGTTATATATGCATTGTCATTATCTAATTCTTGTTTTGCAAGCTCTGTACAAAAAATCTGACTTAATTCTTCCAGTGTGACAGGCTGGTTTGTAGCAGGATTTAATAACGGTGCAGGCTTAATTTTCATATCAGCTCTGACATTATACCATTGTTTCGGGAGTTCTTCTTCACTCAGATAAATTTTATAAGGGATTTTCTGTTCCATCAAAAAATTTCCTTCCTTTCAAGATAATTTATACTTATTTTAGCACAAATTATAAAAAAAGTCAAGTAAAATTTTAAATTCTGAATCTAAAATTTTACTTGACTTTTTTTACAGACTGAGGCATTTCGTTAAGAAGTGCCTTTTATTATTTGTTTCATAGGTTCATAATTTATATCAGAATGCTTTTCCTGTGCGAGTTCTATTAATTTTAAAGAAAGAGCTTGGTATATTTTCAAGTCTAATTCAGAATCTAAGCAAGTAAGATGTTTTTGAATTGTTAAACTATCACAACGTTCTATTGCTCCAGTAAGAGCTATTACAGGACTTGTATTAAAAATCTGTGTTATATTATGCATAGCAAGAGGTTTTAGCGCAACAAGAGCCTCTTGTTCTGTAAATCCGCATTTTTTCAGTAAAGTAATACTTTCTGCAATCAATC
>CAMWHN010000148.1 GCA_947174085.1 uncultured Ruminococcus sp. | reverse complement strand
TTTCAGGACAGCCAGGGCTGCACCAAGAAACCTTATCTGGAAAAACAAAAGACATAAACATAGATTTTTCCAAAGGAAAAACACCAAATATCTAATATACATATGAAAAATGTCCAGCGTCACTAGCATTTGCAGAAAATTATGAAGCAAGATTCTAATTTATGCCTATAAAATTAGACTAAAAAATTGAAAATTATGATGTATCATAGTAGCATAGCTGAAAGGCTATGCTACTATTTTTTTGAAAGGATTGATTTCATGAACAACAAAATTGAAATTCAAAATGTCAACAAGTTTTACGGCAAGAAACAAGCCTTAAAAGACATAAATCTTGTGATTCATCAAGGTATGTTTGGCTTGCTTGGTCGTAACGGTGCAGGAAAAACGACACTGATGAAAACGCTTGCGACTCTGCATCATGCCAATAGTGGAAAAATTACTATTTGTGGTGTGCCTGTGGAACATGCAAAAGAAATCAGAGGTATGATTGGCTATTTGCCACAAGATTTTTCTATGTATCCGACTATGACGGTCAAAGAAAGTTTAGAGTATTTGGGTGTATTGTCAGGCATGAACAAAACGCTTAGAAAAGAACGAATGGAATTATTGCTGAAGCGTGTCAATTTAACAGAACATCAGCATAAAAAAGTCAAAGCTTTGTCAGGCGGTATGAAACGAAGATTAGGCATTGCACAAGCTTTATTACATGACCCCAAAGTATTAATTGTTGATGAACCAACAGCAGGACTTGACCCAGAAGAACGCATTAGATTTCGTAATTTGCTATGCGAAGTCGCAGAAGAACGAATTGTTATTTTATCCACACATATTGTTGGTGATGTGGAAGCAACTTGCGAACAGATTGCTATCATGAATGAGGGGGAAATTTTGTGGAAAGGCACTGTTTCTGAATTATTAAAAAATGCAGAAAAAAAAGTTTTCACAGCGAATATTAATAAAAAATATTTGTCCCAAATTAAAAAGCAATATATTGTAACAGGAATGCTTGTGCAAGGAGGATATAGCACTGTCAGAATGATTTCAGAAAATAAACCAGATTTACAAGGTGTTTTGCCAACAGAACCGAATTTAGAAGATGCTTATATGTATTGTTTATTTTGTCATGGTTGCGTAGTGGCAGGAGGTGATATTTAATGTTATTTTTCAAAGAATGTAAGAAAATTATATTTTCCATTGTATTTTTAATTTATTGTGCTGTGATGATTTTATTTTATTTTACGCAATTTCATAATGATTGTTCAGAACCCAAAACAAAGCCTGCACAAAATAGACCGGGTATTAATGAATTTGGTTATGTGATAAAAGAAGACCCCGAAATTGTCATGCCAAATGCAATTAAGGGATTAATCAACGAATATTTAAGTGGCAGTTTTAAAGCATATCCGGTTGGATTTTATAAAAATGTTCGCTTAAAAGAAAAGCAAAAAAATCAAGTCGCTGAAATTATTTTTGAATTATCTGGCATTACTCCAGAAGAATTAAATAGTTTTGAAGATTATGCAGAGGGCGGCTATCTTGTGGACGAAAATGGACAAGTGACTTATCAAGAAGCAAATACACTGGAATTTGATATTCCTGAAAATTTAAGTTATGAAAGATTTCGGGAATTAATGCGAGAAGTAGATAAAATTATTGGTGGTGGTTCTGATTATTGTGATGCATTTATTCTAGGTAATTTTTCTCTTGTGCCGAAAACGCTTGAAGATGCTCTGGCAGAATATGAAGAATTTATGCAGGAAGATAATTTAATCAAAGGCTATGCCAGATTATATTGCGATTATATGGGAATTTTCCTGTCAATTTTGCCAATATTTGTAGTAGTTAGTTTCTTAAATCAAGATAAAAAATCCCGTATGCAAGATTTAATTTATTCCAGACCGATTTCTTCTGTGAAATTAATCTTTACCAGATATTTTGCATTAGTAATTTGTTTATTATTGCCTATTATTCTAACGGCTATTTTAGCAAATGCTCAAGTCAAAAGCATTTATCCAGATAAAAATTTAAATCATTTTGTGATGTATCAATATATGCTTGGTTGGCTTTTGCCCAATATTATGATAGTTTCCGCAATAGGCATGTTAATTACAAATTATTCAGGATTATTAGCAATTTTTGCACAGGGTGCATGGTGGTTTCATAGTGCGTTGGGAATAAGCGATTTATCAGGCAGTATTGGAAAATTTACGCTTGTGATGCGTCATAATAGTTTAATGGAGCAAGATATTTTTTATGCACAATGGCATAATATTGTATTTAATCGCATTTTTTTCACGGTTCTGGCTATTGTAATTATCGTATTCACAGTGTTTATTTATGAACTAAAGCGAAAGGGTGTTATAAATGGATTTCAACCTAATTTTAAAAAGTAATCTAAAGCATCATTTTTTACCACATTTCGTATTAGCAATATTTCTTGCATGTGTGACACCTGTGTCATATGGGATTTCTTCTTTAAATGCAATAAACGCTTCCAGACCATTGGAAATGTTTTTATCACTGACTGGAATTATCTTATTAACACCTATTTTTCTGCCTGAACAAAATGAAAATCTTCGTGATTTAATTCGTTCTAAAAAAATAGATTATTTATTCGTTTGCTTGATAAGATTATTATATGCTATATTTTTTCTTGCTTTGCTATTTGGAATATTTGTATTCATTATGCGTTATTCTGAAAGTCAAGTGAATATTCAGCATTTTATAGGCGGTTTTAGTTCTGCATTATTTTTGGGTACATTGGGATTTTGTGCTTCTGGAATCAGCAATAATGTTATTCTAGGCTATATGATAGCGATGATTTATTATATTGCAAATTTCGCCATGAAAAAAGAATTAAACCACTGGTATTTATTTTCTATGTCAGCAGGCAGTTTTCAAGAAAAATACTGGTTATTAGGCACAGCATTATTATTAATTATTTTAGCTTTTATTTATTTAAAATTTATTAAAAAATAATAATCTAAGGCAATCTGTAAAAAGATTGCCTTAGCTTGTTAAAAAAGTCCTTGCTTTCAAATCAGAATTATTGAAAAAAAGAATACACACGAGAAGAAATCACCACTTGCAATATCTGAAAAAATATGATATAATAATATTATAATGCTAAATGATATGGGAGGTTTTTTATGCATCATGAACAAGCAGAACAGCGTGTACAAGAATTGCATACGCTGTTAAGAAAATACGAATATGAATATTATATGTTAGATAATCCAAGTGTAGATGATTTCACATATGATACACTCATGCATGAACTTGCAGATTTAGAAACACAGTTTCCGGATTTGCTGTCACCACAATCCCCTACACAGCGTGTTGGTGGCAGTGTATCAAACCAATTTCAAAAAGTTGAACACATTGTACAAATGCAAAGCTTACAAGATGTATTTGATTTTGCACAAGTCAGCAATTTTGTCACTCGCTGTCAAGAAAATTTTCCAAATGCTGTATTCAGCGTAGAACCCAAAATTGATGGCTTATCTGTTTCGTTGGAATATCATGACGGAAAATTTATATTAGGTTCTACTAGAGGTGATGGCTTTACTGGTGAAGATGTCACAGAAAATTTAAAAACAATTAGAACAATTCCGTTAGTATTGAAAAATTCTTTGCCTTTGCTAGAAGTCAGAGGAGAAGTCTATATGCCGAGAGAGCAATTTTATAAGCTTGTGAAACAACAAGAAGAAAATGAAGAACAGGTGTTCAAAAATCCTAGAAATGCCGCTGCCGGTTCTCTAAGACAAAAATATTCTCATATTACAGCCAAAAGAAAATTAGATATTTTAATATTTAATTTACAACGCTGTGAAGGAAAAATATTTGAAACACATGACGAAAGTTTAAAATTTTTAGAACAATCCGGATTTCATGTAATTTCTGGCAGAAGTATTTGTCATACAGCAGATGAAATTATACAGGCAATTCAAGTAATTGGCGATTCTCGTCAAGATTTAGCTTATGATATTGACGGCGTTGTGATAAAAATAAATAATTTAGAACAGCGTGAAATCATAGGCGGAACGTCTAAAACACCAAAATGGGCAATTGCTTATAAATTTCCTCCAGAAGAAAAAGAAACTATCTTGCGTGAAATTGAAGTCAATGTCGGACGGACTGGCGCATTGACACCAGTTGCTATTTTTGATAAAATTATGTTAGCTGGTACAAGTGTTTCCAGAGCTGTTCTGCATAATCAAGATTTTATTACAGAAAAAAATATTTGTATTGGTGATAAAATTATTGTCAGAAAAGCCGGCGATATTATTCCAGAAGTTGTAAAAAGCATTGCGCATGAAAATCATGCTGTGCCATATCAATTGCCGGACTGTTGTCCAGTTTGCGGAACAAAAGCAATTCGTGATGAAGGTGAGGCTGTATTGCGTTGTCCTAATATTTCTTGTCCGGCACAGTTGCATAAACAATTAGTGCATTTTGCGTCCAGAGACGCTATGAATATTGATGGCTTAGGAACAGCAATTATTACAGCGTTATTAAATAAAAAATTAGTACAAGATGCGTCAGATTTATATGCTTTAACAAAAGAACAGCTTCTGGTTTTAGACGGTTTTAAAGACAAATCTGCTGAAAATTTATTGCGTGCTATTGAAAATTCTAAAACCATGCCTTTGGATAGAGTTATTTTTGCATTGGGCATTCGTAATATTGGACAAAAAGCTGCAAAATTGCTTTGTGAATATTTTGGCTCTCTGGACGAAATTCTCAAAGCAAATAAAGAAGAAATTGCGGTAATAGATGGCTTTGGTGAAATCATGGCAAATAATTTATATCAAGCATTGCATAGTAATTCTGTACAGAATTTATTAGAAAAACTCAAATCAGCAGGTCTTACTATGCAATACGAGAAAAAACAAGTTGTTTCCAGTCATTTTTTCAGTGCAAAAACGATTGTATTAACTGGAACACTTTCCAGTATGAAACGCAGTGAAGCTAAACAACGCATTGAAGCTGTTGGTGGTAAAATAGCAAGTTCTGTTTCTAAAAAAACAGATTATGTCATTGCCGGAGAAGATGCTGGAAGTAAACTCACAAAAGCACAGGAATTAAATATTAAAATTCTAAGCGAAACAGAATTTTTAGAAAAATTATAAATTTTTAATTTCTGGAAAGTAAATTTTCACAAATTCGGGTACAGGTGCAGTAATTTTTATATTTTCAAGATATTGCAAATCCGGTGATGTCAGCCCTGAAAATGAAATTTGATACGCACATAAGCATTGATAAGATACAGATTTTGTTTTTGTTTTAGATTCAGAAGAATATTTTTTTTCACCTAGCAAAGGCGCATGTAAATAAGCCAAGTGCGCACGGATTTGATGGGTTCGCCCTGTTAGTAAATTAATTTTAACAAGTTGTTTCTGGTCATGTTGGGCTAAAATTTCATATTGGGTACAGATTTTTTGCCAAGTTTTATCAGGCGCATAATTTAAAATATTTACTTGATTATATTTTGCATTTTTTTTAAGCCATGCAATACAAGTATCTTGTCGTTTTGGGAGTGGTTTTTCTGTAATGGCAAGATACTGTTTTTGTACTTGTCGCAGACGAATTGCTTCGTTCATGGCTCTTAAGGCAACCGCATTTTTTGCAGAAATGACTAATCCTTCTGTGTTTCTGTCAATGCGATTGCATAAAGCCGGTGAAAAACTTTGTTCTTGTTCCGGAATATATTCGCCTTTGGTATATAAATAAT
>CAMWHN010000147.1 GCA_947174085.1 uncultured Ruminococcus sp. | reverse complement strand
CTTTTGATGAGTATATGCCTATTACAGAAAATAACAAAGCAATATATTATTATTATCAATTTAAAATATTTCGTAAATACGATTATGAAACGCATTGGAAAAAAATTATTAATACTTCCGTGCATGAATTAGCCGGCATTTGTGCAATGCAAGCTAGTATTAAACAAATTTTAACAACAGAAATCAGATTACAGGCACAGCATTATTATCATTTTGAAGATGATAATAAATTAACTTTTACAAAATGGTCGGGTTCAGCTTATGGCGAATGTGAAGATTTTTGTGATATTAGAAGATTTTTTCATGATAATTACGAATGGTTTGACATGTATATTGGTGCAAATGATATTGCTGTGAGAATTTATCATTTAACAGAACAAGATTTATGGGCATTATGGACATGTATTGATAATTTTTTAAAATTCGGTAAACAGGAAAATAATCAGCAAATTTTAGTCATGCAGAAAAAATTTTCTGACACATTGTTTTGCAAGAATCATTTACTATATCAATATCAACTAGACGAAAATCAAAATATCACTAATAAAATTAAAGCTGTTTATGCAGTTGGTGATAAAATTGACATCATTAGAATATTACCCGAAGAAAAAAACGATTTTTCTATCAAATTAGAAAATTGCAAAATCACTGGAATTAACAATAATTGCATTTATATTCATTCAGAAAACCAAAATTTAAAAATCCCTGTTTATAAAATTTTAGAAATTTTCAGCTGTGAAAAATTAAAATTAAATATTCTGGAGGAAATGAAATGAACCATAATTTTTGTTTTGTGAGAACTTCTGACAATCAATTTATCTGGACAGATCATCAAAATTATAAATTTGTCTGGGAAAATCCATTCATTGGAACTAAACTTCATATGAATATGCTTGTAAATTCTGAAAAAGATATTTTATATCATTATTATGATTTTACAGCATATCAATTTTTGGACAGTGACTGGAAAAAAATTGCCTCTGTAAGAGCATATGATTTTCCTTGTGTAGAGTGCTTAAGCGAGGCAATTTATGATTTCATGAAAACAGATATTACAGATTATGCAGAATATGATAAAAAAACAAAAATTTATCATGAAATGCTTTATAATCGTTCACCTTGGGAGGAAGATATTTATAAATTAGAACGTTATTTTCATACAGAATTATTACAAGAATGGTATGCAATTTCTTTAGGTGCAGGAAAAAAATCTGTTGCGATTCCTAAAATAAATTTTAATGATTTGCTGGAATTACAAGACTGTGTTAATTCGTTTATTGCTTATAGTTGTGAATTGCACAACAAACAAAAGATACATGCAAGAGAATTTAACAAGAAAAAATATATTTGCAAAAATCATAAGCTTTATGTTCAGGAATTAGACAAAAACGGCAACCCAACAGGACATTATGAACAAGCATTTTGCATAGGTGATAAATTCTCAAGTTTTGATGCTTTTCCAGATGACACATATGCAAAAAATTGCTTGGAATATGATGGTGCAATTCTTTTACAAGCTGAAAATAACTGCATTATCATAGATACTTATGAGGGCAAAAAAAATATTTCTGTGCAAAATATTCAAGACATTTTCAATGACTTTGATGACAAAGTAACTTGGAATGTTTTACAAATGGCACAGGAATTTCACAAAACACTCTCCGAATCAGAATTAGCAGAATTTCAAGAAAAATCTGTGGAATCTCTTGTCAAAATCTATGCTGACATGATAATTGAACGCTATGCAATTTATCGTTCTGAACACGAACTCGTTGGCGGTTATGAATTTAGCCATAAAGAACGTGAAAAAATGGCATTTTCGGCAGTTGAAAAAATTATTTCTGAAATTAAGGAGAAGTTTTTATGACAAGAACATTTCGTTTTGTGAGAACTTCTGACAATCAATTTATCTGGACAGATGATAAAAATTATAAATTTGTGTGGGAAAATCCGAGATTTTTTCCTTATGATGAATATATGCTTTGTAGTGAAGATAATACAATTTTACATTATTACTATCTTTTTAAAATATATCAATTCTGTGATGGCGATTGGAAACTAATTAATACTACAAGTACTGGTTGGTATCCTCGTCTGCCGTCGTTCCAAAGCATCATTCATGATTTCATATGTACGAATATTACAGATTATGCAACATATAATAGCAAAAAACAATTGTATTATGAATTAACTTGCAGTTACAGTGAAGTAGAAAATGATGAAGATTTTTATGAATTAAATCGTTTTTTTAGAGCAGATACATTTCAAGAATGGTATTCGATTCGATTAGGTGCAGGCTTATATCAAAATTCAGTTTATTTTAAAAAAATTTCATTTGAAGATTTACTGGAATTGCAAGATTGTATAGATTCGTTTATTCTCTATGGCTGTGAAATGCATAACCAAGCAACATTGCGTGAATATGAAATAAACGCCAGAAAATATATTTGCAAAAATCATAAATTATATATTCAGGAATTAGATGAACAAAATAATCCAACTGGACATGATATAGAAGTGTTTTGCATAGGAGATAAAATTTCATGGATTTATGCTCTGCCAGAAGATAAACAAGCAACACGTTGTTTAAGATATTCTGGCACACTGATTTCAGCGGAAAATGATACGATTATCATAGACACTGAGAAAGGCAAAAAAAATATTCTTATTAAAAATATTCAATATATTCATCCAGTTTCTCTTGATGAAGAAAAATTAGATATTTCACAAATGACACAAGATTTTTATCAAACGCTTTCTGAACCAGAATTAAAAGATTTTCAAGAAAAATCAATAGAATCCCTGAGTGAAATTTATGCTGACATGATAATAAGACGTTATCATATAAGAATTTATTCAGAACACCTCAAAGAAAATGCGATTTCCACAATTACAAAAATTATTTCTGAAATCAAGCAAAATTTTATATAAAATTATCCGCTGTAATAATTATTACAGCGGATTTTAATTTCATTAAACTAATTCATCATACGCTTGACGAACTGCAATTGCCAACTGGTCAGCACAAGAAGTATTTCTCATACCGCAAGTATTGCCTTTAAGAACACTTTCAATTTTATCAACAGTTAAGCCGTCAACTAATTTTGAAATTGCTTTTAAATTTCCATTGCAACCGCCTAAAAACTTGACATTGCGAATAATTTCGCCATCAATATCAAATGAAATTTGCATAGAGCATACGCCTTGTGTTTGATAAACATAGTTACTCATGATGAATCCTCACTTTCATGATTTTATAATTTTATATTATTATAGCAAATCTGATTTTATTTGTCAAGCATAGAATTTTATTTTTTCGCATACATATCAACAGAACAAGCTTTATTAGAAAGGCGGTTTTTTATCACATGAAAAGAAATATCATGAAAGATACAATTTTATTAACTATAATTCAAATGTCATTAGATGGCTTAGGTTTATTATTAAATGCATTTATGACAAGACAATTAGGCACAGAATCTATGGGCGTTTTAACATTGACAGGTTCATTTTTTAGATTAGCAGCTATGACAGCGAGCGGAAATGTATTTCTTTGTGCAAGTCGATTTATTTCCGAAGAATTGGGCAAACAAGAGCGTAATCCTAAAAAAGTACTTGCCTATTGCTTGCTAGTAAGTCTTGTATTAAGCATTTTAGTTTCTGGCATAATTATATTATTTGCACCGTGGTGCAGTATGCATTTTTTAAAAAGCGAGGATTTAACAGCACCTATTAGATTAATGGCATTATCATTGCCATTTATTACAATTACGGCATGTCTAAAAGGCTATTGTAATGCTTGTTGTAAAACTGCAATCTGTGCTATTTCAGATGCAATTGATTTTTTAATTCATACTGCATTAACTGCCGGCGCAGTCTGGTTTATTACACCTGTAACACATGCAGGGCTTTGTTATATGACAGCATTATGTACAATTGGAAGTACAGCAGTATCTTTAGTTTTCTTATTATTTGCGATACCGTTCTGTAAAGCCGAAAAAACGGGAACAGTTTCTATTTCACTAAAAAATTATATTAAATTAGCAATTCCTGTTATGGCAGGGTCAGCATTAACTTCGTTATTAAGTTCAGCCAATGATGCACTTGTACCAATTACTTTGCAACAGTCCGGAAATTCCAGTGCGCAAGCATTAAGTCAATTTGGCATTTTTGAAGCAATCGTCATTCCTGTGTTATTTTTTCCGTCAACGTTACTAGTATCACTATCTGGAATTTTAGTTACAGAAACTGCAAGAGAAACCGCTTCTTGTAATAAAATCAGAATTACCTATATGACTGAAAAAGTAATCCGTCAAACAATTGTATTTGCCGTTTTTATCACAATGCTGTTATTATTATTCGGTGACGAAATCGGCGAATTATTAGGCGGTGGCGTTACTGCCGGAAAAACAATTATATTAATTGCACCAGTTGTGCCGTTTATTTATCTTGAAATTATTTTAGAAAGCATTATCAAAGGCATTGGCGCACAAGCATTTTCTTCTTTGAATTATCTGGCAGAATATGTTGTCCGGATTTCTTGTGTATTAATTTTTATTCCCATATTGGGCTTTTACGGCATAGTTTTATCTTACTATGCAAGTAATTTATTTGGCAATATTAGCCGACTTATCACAGTCATTAAGCGTACTGGTATAGAATTTTCAGTTATAAAAATGCTGGGCATTCCGATATTTTCGGCTGTATTATCTGCACAATTCATCATACTTGTATTTCATGTAATACATATTCAACCCAATGCGCATATTATTAGCATAATAATATTTTCAATTTTAAGCTGTGTAATTTATCTGATAATACAAAAAGAATTATTTCACTTGCATATGCAAGCAAATCCAGTAATTAAAAATAAAATTTAATAATATTTCAAGGAATCTGGAAAAATTTTTCTGTATTTGCTTTTGCATGAGAAATCAAATCTTCTTCAGAAACTTTCATATATTTTGCAAGTTCCTGAGCGACATAACAAATATTATTGGGAATATTCACTCTGCTAAGTCTTAATACATTTCTTGGTGATAAATAAGGCGAATCTGTTTCCAACATGACACGGTCTAACGGCAAAATTTCAACAGCTTTTCTTAATTCTTCTGCTCTGCGTTCGTCACAAATCCAACCTGTAATACCAATATAAAAGCCCATTTCTAAATATTGTTCCAGTGTTTTTTTATTACCAGTAAAGCAATGCACAACAGAATTTTTACATACTTCATGATGATGTTTAAATACTCTAAGAAATTCTTCTGATGCTTCACGCTCATGTAAAAATAATGGCTTATTTAATTTTTTTGCCAATGCAATATGACTTTCTAAACAATTTAATTGATTATCTCTGGAGGAAAACATTCTATCAAAATCTAGTCCGCATTCGCCGACAGCAATTAATTTTGGATTTTCAGAAAGCATATTTTCTAACATAATAAAATCTTGTCGTTTAGCAGAATCTGCATTATGCGGGTGAATACCAGCTGTTCCCCATGCTTCATGTGTTTTGATAAATATATTTATTTTTCTGCTATCCCGCATATCAGAACCAGTTAAAATACAAGCAACATCAGCTAGTTTGGCACTGATTAATATTTTTTCAGGATTAGAAAACTGTCTGCAAAATAAATTCACACCAATATCATAATATTTCATATTATAAAACCTCGCTTTATAGTAATTTAAAATTTAATTAATTCACAAGATAATCTTGTGCTTTTTTCTGATATTTCACATCAACCATAATAT
>CAMWHN010000146.1 GCA_947174085.1 uncultured Ruminococcus sp. | reverse complement strand
TTCTAAAATACCGCCTTTTTTTAATATATATTTATTTTAACTGATTTTTTTTAATTTGTCAATAGTCTGCTAGAAACTCATGCACATGATGGACAAATTTTACACATAGGACATACTGCGCACTGTGGTTTTCTAGCCCGACAGATATCACGTCCGAATAACACAACTCTATGACAAAATGCAGAAGATTCTTCGGGCGGAAGTAATTTTCTTAAATCCGCCTCTATTTTGGGAGGTTCTGTTTCCTGTGTCAAGCCGAGCCGTTTTGTGATTCTTATAAAATGCGTATCAACAACAACAGCAGCAGGTTTATGATAAACATCACCTAAAAGCAAATTTGCAGTTTTTCTGCCAACACCTGACAAAGTCAAAAGTTCGTTCATAGTATCTGGTAACACGCCGTTATAAACTGTTAATAATCTTTGACAAGCTTCTTTAATGCTTTTGGCTTTCATTCTGTAAAAGCCACAGGGTTTGACATCTTTTTCAAGTTCTGTTAAATCCGCATTTGCAAACGCTTGTAAACTAGTATATTTCTGAAATAAAGGCTTTGTGACCAGATTTACTCTTGCATCTGTACACTGTGCAGATAATCTTACTGCAATCATTAATTGATAGGGTTCGTCATAAATTAACGAACAAAGTGCATTCGGATAACGTTGTTTTAAAATTTGTACAGCTTCTAGCGTACGTTCTTGTTTTGTCATAAATTAATCCCCAATTGCACTGATAATATCATCATTAGTATTAACAGCCCAAATCTTCTGCTGTTGTTCATACCAATTGTCCATATTATCATATTTGATTGCGTTTTTAGCAGTGCTTTTCCAAACAGGTTCACCCATGCCGGAATAATACATTACATGTACACCATAATTTGTTTCTACAAGACCTGTATCACCCACTTGGCGAGAACTGTCAAAGCACCAGTCATTAAAAGCAGTTACCATCTGACCAACATAGACATTTTCATATAAACCGCCATTAGTATTAGAACCGGGGTCTTCGGAATATGAATTTGCAAGCTCTGCAAAACTATCTTCTGTTTTTTCGCCATTTTCCCACTCTTTAAGTGCATTTTCCGCAAGTTCCCAACAAGTTTTCATAGCGTTTTCGCTTGCTGTTTTCTGTGCCGTTTCATCAGCATCTTCATCAAGTTCTTCTGTATGGTCGCTTGTAGAAAATAAAATATGTCTTACATTTACGGTAGCTGTTTCATCAAGACTTGCCTGACGTGTCAGCATATAAACTGAAATATAACCATCATTTTCTGTCAAATATGTATCATTAACGTTTGTATCTTCTGCAAATGCCCAATCTGACATATCAAAGCCTTCTGTATAAGAAAAGCTGTCATTATGAATCGTTGGTAATAAATCAACTATTTCTTCTTCTGTATAGCCCTCATATGTGATTAAAATATCATGTACTTGGTTTTCAAATTCTTCAGGTGTTTTAGAATTTTTCAAATTTTCTGCAAGTTCTTGTGCTTTTTCTTTTGTCAAGCCTTGTTCTTGAGTTTCTTCTGTGGTCGCATTTTCATCATCTGTTTCTTCTTCATAAGCAACAGAAAAACCAACCAAACCACAGGTATCAAATTCTGTTCTATGCTCTTGATAATAGGCATTTAAATCATCATCTGTGATTTCCATATTTTCAAGCACTTCGTTGAAATAACAAGAAGCAATTAATTCCATTTCCAGCATAGTACGAACATCTTCTTCTGAAACGTTATCCCCATAAGTATTCATATCAACATCTGCAAATGTATCTTCTAGTGTTTGTTTATTTTCATCAGATAATACAAAGCCGTCAGCATTTGCTGCTTCATTGAATACAAGTAATTGTGTCACAGTGCTTTTTGTCTGTCTCATGATATAATCAAACCATGAAATAGATTCGCCTACTTCTTCTGGTAACATTTGGTCTTTTAATGAAGTTTCGGAATCAATGCCATAATAAGAAAATGCAGATTCAAACTGTGATAAATAATCTTTGTAGAAACATTCCATTAATGCAGGAGAAATTTCCAGATTTTCAGAATACATAGCCGCATTTGGATTCTCTGGAAGTGTGGAGCTGTTCTCTGACAAGTCAGATTGACTGTCCTGTGTTATCAAATTTTCTGGATTATTTGCCTGATTATTCCATAGGCGTACGCCTAAAAATCCTAAACAGCCAATAATCGCCGCTGAAACAACAGAGACACTTGCAATTTTTAATGCCTTATTAGATTTTTTAGGCTCTGGAACAGAATTTGTAGTATCTGTTTGTTTTGCAGACGAATCTGATTGTTCTTGATAATCTCCAAGGATTCCCTTGTAAGATTTTTCTTCAGGAGCTTCTTGCTTTTGATTTTTGTCTTTGCTCATAAAGTCTTTTCTTCCTTTCTGGTTTATAAAATCATGTATTTTTATCGTATATTATAAAAATACATATTGAACACTGTATGAAAACCAAATGAAATTTTTTAAAATTTTATTTTATCAGTGTTCGGGTAATCTGCCTTGTCATCAAGAGATGCCAGTTTATTATATAAAATATAAAATTTTTGCGTTGTATTTTCCAGAAAATAATAATGTGCAATATAAGGAATTAATAATAATAAAAGCAATAAGCTTAATAATAACAATCCTATGCTTTTAAAATATAATAATAATCCCATTGTGATAAAAAATGCTAGCGCAATTAGTATGACAACTAGAAAATGTACCAGACGTTCATGTTGCATGAAACCAATCTGTACTAAAATTTCACGGCGCAAAGCAGAAATTTGTTTCAGTTCTAATTTGTCAGAATTGTTTAATATTTTTTCAACATATTGCAAATAAACTGTCATATAATGCCTCATAATGCCAAATCTCCTTTCTAAATGACAGGCAATGCTTTTATTATAGCATAGTTTTAAAAATTTTGCAACAAAATTCGTAAAAAAATCATGTCAAAAAATCATTGACATTTTATTACATGAGTAGTATAATAGAAACAGAATTTATTTTTTAGAAAGGTAGGTTAAAATTATGAATCATAAAATTGCAGTGATTAAAGGTGATGGCATTGGTGCAGAGATTGTCACACAGGCTATGAAAGTGTTGGACAAAATTGCTGAAAAATATCATCATGTATTCACATATCAAGAGTTATTAATGGGCGGTTGCTCGATTGATGCTTATGGCGAGCCTCTCACAGAAGAAACTATCAAGGCTTGTCAGGCAAGTGACGCTGTTTTAATGGGTTCAATTGGTGGAAATACCACAACTTCGCCTTGGTATCAACTGCCAGCACATCTTCGTCCAGAAGCAGGCTTGTTAAAGCTTAGAAAATCATTAGGTTTATTTGCAAATTTAAGACCATGTGTTTTATATCCGCAATTGCGGGAAGCATGTACGCTTAGAGAAGATATTAGCAGTAAAGGCTTTGACATGTTAATTATGCGTGAATTAACAGGCGGTTTATATTTCGGCGAGCGTAAGACTGAACTTGTTGACGGTGTAATGACAGCAGTGGACACGCTGTCTTATAATGAAAATGAAATCAGAAGAATTGCTGTAAAAGCATTTGAAGTCGCTATGAAACGCCGTAAAAAAGTAACTAGTGTTGACAAAGCAAATGTATTAGATTCTTCAAGATTATGGCGCAAAGTTGTCTCTGAAGTCGCAAAGGATTATCCGGAAGTAATATTAGAACATGCACTTGTTGACAGTACAGCTATGCAAATTGTCAAAGAACCTGCACAGTTTGATGTTATGGTAACTGAAAATATGTTTGGTGATATTTTATCTGACGAAGCCGCAATGGTAACTGGTTCTTTAGGTATGTTGCCGTCAGCTAGCTTAAATGAAACAAAATTCGGCTTGTATGAACCAAGTGGCGGTTCTGCGCCAGATATTGCCGGAAAAGATATTGCAAATCCTATTGCGGCAATTTTGTCTGGTGCAATGCTGTTAAGATATTCATTGGATTTACAAGAAGAAGCTGATGCTGTTGAAAAAGCTGTGCAACAAGTTCTAAAAGACGGTTATCGCACAGGTGATATTATGTCCGAGGGCTGTAAACAAGTAAAATGCTCTGAAATGGGCGATTTAATCGCTAATTATATATAATTTTATTTTTACAAGAAAGGATTGTTTATCATGGAAAAGAAAACAATTGATTGGGGCAATTTGGGTTTTGCCTACATGCAGACAGACAAGCGTTATGTTGCCAATTATAAAAACGGCGCATGGGATAATGGCACTCTCACAGAAGATGCTAATATTATCATGAATGAATGTGCTTGCGTTCTGCAATATGCACAAACTGTTTTCGAGGGTTTGAAAGCTTATACTACCAAAGATGGCAGAATTGTAACATTCCGTCCGGATTTGAATGCAGAACGTTTAGAAGCTTCTGCACAAAGATTAGAAATGCCTGTATTCCCAAAAGAAAAATTTTTAGAAGCTGTGGAACAAGTTGTTAGAGCAAATGCGAGTTATGTTCCACCTTATGGCAGTGGTGCAACGTTGTATTTAAGACCGTTTATGTTCGGGATTAATTCTGTTATCGGCGTAAAACCTGCTGATGAATATCAGTTCAGAATTTTTGCTACACCGGTAGGCCCTTATTTTAAAGGCGGTGCAAAACCAATTACACTTCGTGTCAGCGATTTGGACAGAGCTGCTCCTCACGGCACTGGTAATATTAAAGCCGGTTTAAATTATGCTATGAGTTTACATACTCTCATGGACGCTCATCGACAAGGCTATGACGAAAATATGTTCTTAGACCCTGCAACACATACCAAAGTAGAAGAAACTGGCGGTGCAAATTTCTTATTTGTTACAAAAGATAATAAAATTGTAACACCAAAATCTAATAGCATTTTGCCTTCTATTACAAGACGTTCACTTGTTTATGTTGCAGAACATTATCTTGGTTTAGAAGTACAAGAACGTGAAGTATTATTTGAAGAAGTAAAAGATTTCGCTGAATGTGGTCTTTGTGGAACAGCAGCAGTAATTTCTCCTGTTGGAAAAATTGTCAACCATGAAGAAGAAATTTATTTCCCGTCTGGTATGGATAAGATGGGTGAAACTGTTCAAAAACTTTATGATACGCTGACTGGCATTCAAATGGGCAGAATTGATGCCCCTGCAGGTTGGATTCATGAAATTATTGTAGATTAAATTTTAGCAAATAAAAACCGTCCCTGAAATGAAATTTTTTTGGGGGCGGTTTTAAAAAATAAATAAATTTTAGTTTATATTATCAAAAAAAGTAAGGAGGCAAAAATATCATGATATGGCTGAAATCAAGTGATTATAAAAAACAGAAATATATCGAATTAAGGTTACACGCACCTAAAAATGAAAAAATTCTATTGGATTTTAATCCCCTTAAAATTTCTAATGCACCTGACTGGAATCCAGCATGGGAGGATTGGCATTGTTATCCTACACCTTTGAGAATATACAAGCAAGATTATGAATGCTTAATTGATTATTTTAATAGAATATACCCTATCAAAGACGCTTTTGATGGAACACCTGAATTTGTTTTTGATGTCTGTTTTGACAATTGGATTGGTAAGGAAGATTGGCTTAAAATCATTACTGAAATAGAGCAAGAATTAGATAGCATTTCTGCTGATAAAAAAATTTTTTTCAAAGGTTTTCTTAAATGGCTCAAAGAAGCACTTATTTTTAGCTCTATTATTGTTGTTGAGGGTAATTTATAATGATAAAAAAGAAAAAAATTGGAATAATCATGTTATTTATAATAAGCTGTTTTGCAATATTATTTATATATAAGCCTATATATTAT
>CAMWHN010000145.1 GCA_947174085.1 uncultured Ruminococcus sp. | reverse complement strand
TTTATTAGCTGTTATCATATTTTTATCACGAACTGCCTGTTTTGCAATATATTTTGATTCTTGCATGAAAAAAATATATAAAAAATAAATTTTGATAAAAATTTTCATAAATTGCCCTTTCTGTCTGAATTTTTCTTTTATAATTTAGCTACAAAACGGAAACGCTAATCATGTGCGTGAGAACGCATGGCAAAAAAATTCAGAAAGCTGGTGAAGCATGCAATTAAATTATCAGAACAGGAGTTTTAAAAATTTTAAAAAACGGCTAGCAATGCTTGCCGGACTTTTGCTGTTACAGCCTGTTACAAGTGCATTATATTATTCAGGGCATTTAGCAGATAATTATTATATACACCGTGGGGAAACACTGGAATTTCAGACAATATTGCCAATTACAGCAACACCAGTAGAACCTGTCACAAAAACTGTTTCACTTTCAAAATCTAATACAAATTCTGCAAATGAAATGCAATTAAAATTATTTCATATTTTTCCAGTCAAACAAGTACAAGTCAACACAATTGATGAAATTTTATTAATTCCCTGTGGACAGCCATTTGGTGTGAGAATGCTCATGGACGGCATTATGGTAATTGGCTTTGGTGAAGTAGAATCAAAAACAGGGGGTTGCTGTCCTGCTGTAGAAACAGGCATTTTAGAGGGCGATATTATTAAGCAAATTAATTATCAGCCTGTTACTAGCACAAATGATTTTAAAAATGCAGTCGCAATTTCTAACGGCAATGCTTTAGAATTAACCATACAGCGTGATGATAAATTTCTTGAATTAACGCTTTTTCCAAAATATTCTATGACAGAACAATGTTGGCAAACAGGACTTTGGGTGCGTGACAGCACGGCAGGTATCGGAACATTAACTTATTATGAACCGTCCAGCAAATGCTTTGGTGGTCTGGGACACCCTATTTGCGACTCAGACACAGGGGAATTAATTCCGTTAGGCAGTGGCGTTGCAGATGCTGTGACTATCAACGGCGCAATCAAAGGACAAGCCGGCTGTGCAGGACAGTTACAAGGCTATTTTTCTGCACAAGAACCAATCGGGACATTAGATTATAACGGCAAATGTGGTGTATTTGGGCATTTAGAAAATTTTTCAAGTGAAACGCAAGCGATTCCTATGGCATTAAAACAAGAAATCACGCTTGGTGAAGCTGTTATTTTAACAACTGTACAGGGTAATGAACCAAAAGCTTATTCTATAGAAATCACATCATTAGATTACACAGACGATACGCAAAACATGATAATTGAAGTCACAGACGAAAAATTATTAAATTATACTGGAGGCATTGTACAGGGCATGAGTGGCAGTCCGATTATACAAAATGGTAAATTAATCGGAGCTGTAACACATGTATTTGTCAGTCAGCCATCTATGGGCTATGGTATTTTCGCCGAAAACATGTATGAATATACCAGAAGCACAGAATAAAAACCAAGTAAATCAAACAAAGAAGGCTACCATTTTTGGTAGTCTTTTATTTAACTATAGTTATCAAGAAAATAAAAAAAAGGACTACCATTATTTTTGGCAGTCCAATCAAGTATGTTCGCTTCTTATCTATTTTCGTCGTTGAAACCGCTTTCTACCAACTCAACCAGTGCTTCAACCGCTGTCTGTTCGTCACTGCCATCAGCAATGATACGAATATCTGTACCGCCTACGATACCGAGGGACAGAATACCTAACAGGCTCTTAGCGTTTACACGGCGTTCTTTTTTCTCAATCCAGATAGATGATTTAAATTCATTTGCTTTCTGAATAAAGAAAGTTGCTGGTCTTGCATGCAGACCTACTTGATTCTGAACAGTTACATCTTTTACAAACATAATCAAACTCTCCCATCTTTGCATACTGCAATATATTTTAATTACCTTGCATAATGTTATTATACATGCAAATTTTTATTTCGTCAATAGTTTTTTGTAATATCCAGAGGTTTTTTAAGAAAATTCTACGGTTTGTTAAAACTACGACCTATTTATAGACTTAGTATTTGTACATATTCACAAATAATGCCTACAATAATTTTTGTGAAATATACTATCCGTATCTTACAAAATTCAACTTGAAATTCTGTGCAGGGTGCTAGAATATTTGTCAATTTTTGTCAATCCATAGCTGATATAAATCCGGACGTTTTTCTTGTGTGACACGCAAACTTTCTTGTGTGCGCCATTGGGAAATTTTCAAATGATGACCGGATAATAATACACTTGGTACAGATAAATCTTCCCATGTTTCCGGCTTTGTATATTGCGGATATTCCAGCAAGCCATTCCAATGGCTTTCTTCTTCAAAGCACAAGGCAGAAGATAATACATTTGGACAAAGTCTAGCAATAGCATCTGTCAGCACCAAAGCCGGAAGTTCTCCGCCAGTCAGCACATAATCGCCGATAGAAATTTCTTCATCAATGATTTTATCTAATACTCTTTGGTCAACGCCTTCATAATGCCCACAGAGTAAAAATAAATTTGTTTTCTGAGATAATTCTACAGTTTTTGCTTGTGTTAAAACATGTCCCTGTGGCGATAAAAAAATACTATAAGGCTTTTGCATTAACTCTTTACAAACAGCTTGCCAACAGCGATAAATTGGCTCTGCTTTCATGACCATACCCATACCGCCACCATAGGGCGTATCATCAGCACGGCGATGTTTATCTGTTGTATAATCCCGAATATTATGGCAATAAATTTCAATTGCACCTGATTTTCTGGCACGTCCGATAATACTCTCTGACAGAACAGCTTCACACATTTCTGGAAATAGCGTTGCAATATCAATCCGTATCATCAAATAATCCTTTCAGAGGTCTAATTTTCATAATACCTGTTTCTAAATTTGTTTCTAAAATTACGTCAGGAATCGCCGGCGCAAGATATTCTTTTTTATTTTCTTCATTCCAGATGACATATACATCATTTGCGCCAGTCTGCATGACATCACGAATCACACCCCATAATTTTCCAGTGTCTATATCCAGCACTTGCAAGCCGATTAAATCCTGAATAAAATAACAATTTTCTTCTAATTCTACTTCTGTTCTGTCCATATAAAGCACTTGATTTTTGAAATTTTCTGCTTGTTCACGAGTATTACAATTTTCTATTTGCATAATCACGAGATTTTTTTGTATTTTAGTTTTAATAATATTAATTTCTTTTTTCCCTTGATTATCTAAATATAACTTCTCAAAAGAACATAAAAACGTCACATCATCACACCACGGGTAAACTTTCAGCTCCCCATGCAGACCATGGACGTTAGTAATTTTTCCAATTTCTAAAAAACGCTTTTGCATGTCATTCACCTATATTAGCCAATCTCAACTGCAATCGCATCTATGCCATTTCTAGTTGCACCAGAACGCATAATCGTTCTAATCGCTTTTGCAATTCTTCCCTGTTTGCCGATTACTCTGCCCATATCATTTTCTGCCACACGCAAATGAAATACAATTACACCCTCGTCATTAGGCTCATCTTGTGTAATTTCAATTGCAGAAGTATCTTCAACCAGACCAACAACAATTGCATATAACAATTCTTTCATCATAAAAAATCCTTTCTTTGCGCCGTTAATTCCCCCACTTGCAAGCAAAAAAACTTAACTTACAAAGTGAGGGATAATTCAGGCACAATTCCTATTTTGCTTTTAGATTAAAGCACGCCCTCTTTTTTCAGCAGAGTTTTTACAATATCTGTTGGTTGTGCGCCCTTGCCAATCCATTCTTTTGCTTTATCAGCGTCTACTTTTACAACAGATGGCTCTTTTGTTGGGTCATAATAACCGATTTCGTCAATGCTTCTGCCATCTCTTGGAAAACGAGAATCTGCAACTACAATACGATAGAAAGGAGCTTTTTTTGCGCCCATTCTTCTCAATCTAATTTTTACTGCCATTTCAAATTCACCTCACAAAATTTAATTATATATATTTCATGCGGAAATCGCATAAAAATCTAAATTATTATTTTCTTTTTTTCGGCTTCATATTAGGCATGTTATCAAAATTCATGCCTGCAAACGAACGTTTTGCCTGTCTTAACATGGCTTTTTGTTTTTTGCCTTTACTTGTAAACTGTTTCATGACTTTTTGCATTTGTTCAAATTGCTTTAATAATCTATTGACATCTTCGACCTTCATGCCACTACCTTTGGCAATACGTCTTTTTCTGGACGGATTAATAATAGCCGGTTTGGCACGTTCCGCTGGTGTCATAGATAAAATAATCGCTTCCAGCCGGTCAAATTGTCTGTCATCTAAGGCACTTTCGTCTACTTTATCGCCTCCGGGGAACATAGAAACAATGCTTTTAAGAGAACCCATTTTGCGAATTTGTCTTAACTGTCCTAACAAATCTGTCATATCAAATTTTTGTTCCTGCATTTTTCTTGTTAATTTTTCTGCTTCTTTTTGGTCAATTACAGTTTCAGCACGTTCAATCAAAGTCAGAACATCGCCCATGCCTAAAATTCTGGAAGCCATGCGTTTTGGGTGAAATTTTTCAAATTCATCAAGTTTTTCGCCCATACCTACAAATTTAATTGGCTTACCAGTGACAGCCAAAACAGACAATGCTGCACCGCCTCTGGTATCAGAATCCAATTTTGACATAAGAACACTATCAATGCCCAGTGCATCATCAAAAGCTTTTGCTACGTTGACAGCATCTTGTCCAGTCATTGCATCTACAACTAACATAATTTCATCAGGGTGAGTTGCTTCTTTCACGTCCTGTAATTCCTGCATTAATTCCGTGTCAATATGCAAACGTCCAGCAGTATCTAAAATAATAATATCATAGCCATAATCTTTCGCATATTTTACAGCCTGTGTTGCAATTTCTACAGGATTAATCTGCCCCATTTCAAATACAGTTACATTGGCTTTTTCGCCGACAACTTGCAATTGCTGAATTGCAGCAGGTCTGTAAATATCACAAGCAACTAACAAGGGTCTATGACCCTCAGATTTCAGATATTTTGCTAATTTTGCAGAATGTGTTGTTTTACCAGAACCCTGCAAACCACACATCATCATGACAGTTGGCGATTTAGAGGACATGTTAATTCTTGCATTATCATTGCCCATAAGCTGAATTAATTCATCATTAACGATTTTAATCACTTGCTGTGCAGGTGTCAGACTAGATAATACATCTTCGCCGACAGCTCTTTTAGAAACTCTAGCAACAAAATCTTTTACGACTTTATAACTAACATCAGCTTCCAGTAACGCAAGGCGCACTTCACGCATAGCTTCCTTGACATCATTTTCTGTTAGTCTGCCATGGGATTTTAATTTTTTAAATACATTGCTTAATTTTTCAGAAAGTCCTTCAAATGCCATGTGAAACGCTCCTTTTTCTGATTACTTGTTTATAATAATGCAAGTCCATTTTTTGCTAATTTTATAATCTGTTCTGATTCAGAATATTCCAGAATCTGCTCCAAACAGAATCGCATTTGTAACATTCTATCTGCCATGCCTAATTTTTCTTCTGTCTGCAATAATATATTTTCTGAATGTCGCAAACTATCTCTTACAGCTTGTCTTGTAATATTCTGCATTTCTGCAATTTCTGACAAAGAAAAATCTTCATTATAATATAATTCTGCAATTTGTTTCTGACGCTTTGTTAATAATTCGCCATAACAATCTAACAAAAGCACATATTTTAAATTCTTAGCCATGGAAATGCCTCCTGTCTGTAAAGTAAAATTACTTTCCACTTTCAGAACATTATCTAGTATAGCATATTTTTATTTGA
>CAMWHN010000144.1 GCA_947174085.1 uncultured Ruminococcus sp. | reverse complement strand
GGTAGATTCATAATATTCAGCTCCTTACTAAAATAATAATTACTATTATTATAAAGCTTTATTCTGGATTTGTCAAGTGCAAAATCTGTACCATTTGGGGAAAATTTACAAATTTTTTTCAAAATCCTATTGCAAAATTTTTTAAAATATAGTATAATAATATTTGTAAGCCTTGCAGAGTAAACTATTCTGCATGTAAAAAGCCGTAACAACGGCAAATTTATACGAAAGGATGTCATAACAATGGCAGGTTTAAACAAAGTAACTGTAGAAGACATTGACGTAAAGGGCAAGAAAGTTCTTGTCAGAGTGGATTTTAACGTTCCGCTCAAAGAAGGAGTTATCACAGATGATAACAGAATCCAAGCCGCACTTCCTACAATTAACAAACTCACAGAAAAAGGCGCAAAAGTGGTTTTATGTTCTCATTTGGGTAAGCCAAAGAATGGACCAGAAGATAAATTCTCTCTTGCTCCGGCAGCTACAAGACTAGCTGAATTAGTATCTGCAAAAGTGGTATTTGCAAAAGATGATACTGTTGTTGGCGAAAATGCAAAAAAAGCTGTTGCTGAAATGAATGATGGTGAGATTGTTGTTCTGGAAAATACCAGATTCAGAGGCGCAGAAGAAACGAAAAACGGCGAAGATTTCTCTAAAGAATTAGCTGAATTAGTTGATAATCAAATCTTTGTCATGGACGCTTTCGGCTCTGCACACAGAGCGCATGCTTCTACAGCAGGTGTCACAAAATTTGTGGAACAAACAGCAGTTGGCTATTTAATGCAAAAAGAAATTCAGTATTTAGGCAACGCTGTAGAAGAACCAGTACGCCCATTTGTTGCAATTTTAGGCGGTGCAAAAGTAGCAGATAAATTAAACGTTATTTCTAATCTGCTTGAAAAATGCGATACGTTAATTATTGGCGGTGGTATGGCATATACGTTTATTAAAGCACAAGGTGGTACTATTGGTAAATCTCTGGTAGATAACGAAAAACTTGATTATTGTAAAGAAATGCTTGCAAAGGCTGAAACTCTCGGCAAAAAAATATTATTGCCAGTTGATACAACAGTTGCAAGTGAGTTCCCGAATCCGATTGATGCAGAAATTTCTACAGAAATTGTAAATTCTCATGAAATCCCTGCTGAAAAAATGGGTCTGGATATTGGCGAAGAAACACAGAAAATCTTTGCAGAAGCTGTAAAAACTGCAAAAACTGTTGTTTGGAATGGACCTATGGGCGTATTTGAAAACCCAACACTTGCAAAAGGTACAATTGCTGTTGCACAGGCTCTCGCTGAAACAGATGCAACAACTATTGTAGGCGGTGGCGATTCTGCGGCTGCTGTGAAGAAACTCGGCTTTGCAGATAAAATCAGTCATATTTCTACAGGTGGCGGTGCTTCTCTGGAATATCTCGAGGGCAAAGTATTACCTGGTGTTGCTGTGATTGCTGAAAAGTAAGTTTTTTTCTGATATTCCGGCTGAATGCTGATTTTTCAGCCGGAACATCAGTGTTATATTTTTCAAAAAGAATAGGATTAAAGTTATGAATAAATATATTTTATGTTATACAGAAAGCGATTTTGATACCAGTATCAATGATACTGTTACAAGTTGCTATACAGAAAAATTTGATGCTGATGATTTTATCAAGGCTGTAGAGCGTTACACTGTCATGTGTGGAGCGTATAAACATGCCGTTGTATTAGCTGATATAGAAACTGGACAAATTTTAAAACAATTCGGCTGTGCGCCACAGGGCAAAGCCGTTAGTGTTTAATTAAATTTTAAATTTTGAGGTGATTTTCTTGAATAAAAACGCAAGAAAGGCAATTATTGCTGGAAACTGGAAAATGAATAAAACCAGACCAGAAGCAAAGGCTTTACTGGAAGCAATCAAACCACTAGTTGCAAATGCAGATGGCAATGTAGAAGTCATTGCATGTGTACCGTTTACGAATTTAGAAACAGCAATTACTGTAACAGAAAATTCTAACGTTAAAATTGGTGCAGAAAACGTGCATTTTGAAAAATCTGGAGCTTATACAGGAGAAATTTCTGCTGATATGCTGACAGAACTCGGTGTAGAATATGTTGTTATCGGACACAGCGAAAGAAGACAGTATTTTGGAGAAACAGACGAAACTGTAAACAAGAGAACAGTTGCAGCTCTCTCTGCTGGATTAAAGCCAATTGTTTGTGTTGGTGAATTAAAATGGGAACGTGAATGCAATATCACAGAAGAAGTGATTGCACGTCAGATTAAGCTTGATTTATGGGCAATTTCTAAGGAAGATGTTAAAAATGTTGTGATTGCGTATGAACCAGTGTGGGCAATTGGTACAGGTTTGACAGCGACTCCAGAACAAGCAGAAGAAGTTTGTGCATTTATCCGTGCAGAACTTGCAAAGCTTTATGACCAAGAAACAGCAGATGCAATTACAATTCAATATGGTGGCTCTATGAATGCCGGAAATGCTGCTGAATTGTTAGCTAAGCCAAATATTGATGGTGGTTTAATTGGCGGTGCTTCTCTCAAAGCAGAAGATTTTAATATTATTGTGCAAGCAGCAGTAAACGGTTAATAAAAAACAATTTGGGAGGTTTTTTCAAGCCTCCCTATTATTAAATTAGAAAGGATTGATATATTATTATGGCAAAAAAACCAGTTGCTTTAATTATTATGGACGGATTCGGCTATAATCCGGATTCTTATGGCAATGCCATTGCCGCAGCAAAAACACCAAATTTAGATAAATATCTTGCAGAAGAACCTAATACAATTATTGGTGCTTCTGGTCTGTGTGTTGGTCTGCCAGATGGTCAGATGGGCAATTCGGAAGTTGGGCATACTAACATTGGTGCAGGTAGAATTGTATATCAAATGCTTGTAAAAATTTCAAAATCTATTGAAGATGGCGATTTTTTTGAAAATCCAGCACTTGTGCATTCTATGGAAAATGCGCAAAAAAATAATTCTGCATTACATGTCATGGGCTTGCTTTCTCCCGGTGGCGTACATAGTCATATGAACCATTTATATGGCATTGCAGAAATGGCAAAAAAATTCGGTCTTGAGAAAGTTTATATTCATGCATTTTTAGACGGCAGAGATGTTCCACCATCTTCAGCAAGTGAATTTATGGAGGAAGCTGTAGAAAAATTAAATCAAATCGGTGTAGGCAAAATTGCAACAATTGCAGGACGTTTTTATGCAATGGACAGAGATAACGCTTGGGACAGAGTGGAAAAAGCATATTCTGCTTTAGTTTACGGCGAGGGTGTGGAAGAAACTTGTCCAGTACAGGCAATTAAGAATAGCTATGCAAATGGCGTAACTGATGAATTTATGCTCCCGACTATCGTTGATAAAAACGGCATGATAAAGGCAAATGATAGTATTATATTTTTTAATTTCCGTCCAGACCGTGCAAGACAAATTACAAGAGCTTTTGTTGATGAAGATTTCAAAGGCTTTGAAAGAAAAAATGGATTTTTCCCAACACATTTTGTTTGCATGGCGCAATATGATGCTACTATGCCAAATGTAGAAGTTGCATTCCCTCCAGAAGAATTAACTATGACATTGGGTGAATATCTTGCAAAACAGAATAAAACGCAGTTAAGAATCGCTGAAACACAGAAATATGCACATGTAACATTTTTCTTTAATGGCGGTGAAGAAAAGCAATTTGACGGCGAAGATAGAATTTTAATTAAATCTCCTGATGTAGAAACTTTTGACATGAAGCCGGAAATGAGTGCTTATGAAGTAACAGATGCTGTTTTAGAAGCAATTAATTCTGATAAATATGATGTGATTATTTTAAATTATGCTAACTGCGACATGGTAGGACATACTGGCATTTTTGATGCAGCCGTACAAGCTGTTGAAGCTGTTGACACTTGTGTTGGCAAAATGGTTGATGCGATTCTTGCCAAAGGTGGTTGCGCTTTAATCACAGCAGACCACGGTAATGCTGACAAAATGTATGAAGCTGACGGTTCACCATTTACAGCACATACAACTAACCCAGTGCCATGCATTTTAGTAGGAGCAGGACAGCATAAACTCCGTGAAGGCGGTGTTTTAGCAGATTTATCACCAACTATTTTGCAATTACTAGAATTACCACAGCCAAAAGAAATGACTGGACAAAGCTTAATTGCTGATTAATTAAATTATAATAGCCGTTTTTCAGTTTTGTACTGAAAAACGGCTGTTAGCTTATTATAAAAATTTTGTTTAGGACAAAGCTTTTTTTAATTACTACAATTGTATTCAAGAATAAATATTTACTATATTTTGCCTGTTATTGCAAATTTTATCATGATAACTAGAAATGCAACTAAACCAATTAGTTCAAAAAGTTTCATGATGATTTTAAAACTAAGCTCAACAAGCGTAAAAATTTTTTTTTCATTTTGACAGGCTGAAAAACTTGTAATATACTTATAGTCAAAGAAATTATAATTTGGTTCTGGTTTGCTATTTAAATAATTTAATTAATTTGATGATAATAAAACTCCAACCGACAAGCGCAAAAATTTTAGCCATAATCTTGTCTATTAATTTATCAAGTTTTTTAATTTTCTTTGTAAGCTTTCTGTTATTCAACCTTTTCGCCTCCTCTCTTAAAAGTGGTTATTTTTTTGTTGAGATTTTATAAATGCGCTAAACTGTGCAAAAACTCGTCTTTCTAACGGGTGTGATAAAAATTTATTTCTGTCATAAAGTAATTTCATTCGTTCTGCTCTAAATTGCGCAGCTTGCATAGAAATATGACACACCTGCGCAATTTCTTGTGGTGTATGTAAATTTAATCCCCAAAGCACACAAGCTGGCGCAAGCATATCAATTGCAAATTTATCTGCTGCTTGTTCTTCGGAGGGTTTGCAATCATGTTCAGAACGAGACAATACTTCATTTCCAAGATGTCCTAACAAGAAATGCCCTAACTCATGCATAACTGTATAACGTTGTCTTGTTGGAATTGCATATTTATCAACCAGAATATATACTTGATTTTGAAACATGATAATTTCACCGGAATCGCCGTTCATTTTTTCACGGATATTTTCCTTACAGATAATGCCATAATATTTTGCAATCTGCACAGGTCTAACTGGGAGACGACAAATATTACAGTCAATCAGACAATTTCATGAAGCGTTTCTTGCCTGTTTATAAATACCATATGTCATTTTTTATATATCTTTCATAGGTTTAAGATTTTCAATTTCCCGCAACTCTTCTTCTGAGATAAGTTCTTCTCTGACAGAATCACCGTCACGACTTGCTTTCTTGACAAGAAATAAATTTTGTTTTATTTGCGTTTCAGAATTAGTTTGTTCACAATTTTGGGAATCTTGAAATTCAAAATCTAAAATAAGATTAATTAACTCTTGTTTTTTAGAACTTAGAGCTTTATATTTTTTTAACATTTCCCATTCTTTCAGAGAAATACAGTTTGATTCCGGCAATTCACGTTTTAATAAATAATCCAGCGGAACTTGAAATAAATCCGCAATTTTAATTAATATTTCATAACTCGGCTCACGGCAGGCTTTTTCATAGTCACAATAGGTAGATTTTCCAATAGATAGTATCTGGGCAACTTCTATTTGTGTTAAATTCAAATTTTCACGCAATTCTTGCATTCTATTATTTCTATAGTGCTTCATTAAAAAAATCCTTTCGTGATGCAGTATTTTATTTATTATAACTTGAAATTATAATTTTGTCAATATGCCTGTTAAAAAATTGATTAAAAAAAGCAAACTACTGATTTCACTAATATCAGCAGTCTGCTTGATTCTATATTTAATTTTTTTATTCTGATTTAATT
>CAMWHN010000143.1 GCA_947174085.1 uncultured Ruminococcus sp. | reverse complement strand
GGCGGTATTTTAGAATGGGTATTTTAACAGCAATATTTGGTTCTTACAGTGCGAAAGAGCTTGCTCGTATTGAACCAATTAAAAATAAAGTTCTTGCATTAGAAGAAGATTACAAAAAGCTTACTGATGCAGAATTAAAAGAAAAAACAATAGAATTTAAAGAACGTATCAAAGAGGGGGAATCTTTAGATTCTATCTTGCCGGAAGCTTTGGCAACTGTTCGTGAAGCTGGTTATAGAGTTCTTGGCAAAAAAGCTTTTGAAGTGCAGATTATTGGCGCAATTGTGCTACATCAGGGACGTATTGCTGAAATGAAAACCGGTGAAGGTAAAACTTTAGTTGCGTGTCTTGCCGCTTATGCGAATGCTTTGAGTGGCAAAGGTGTTCATGTTGTTACAGTAAATGATTATTTAGCTAAAACGCAGTCCGAAGAAATGGGTAAAGTGCATAGATTTTTAGGCTTAACTGTTGGCTGTATTTTACACGGTTTGACAAATGCACAGAGAAGAAAAGCCTATGCTTGTGATATTACTTACGGTACGAATAACGAATTTGGTTTTGATTATTTGCGTGATAACATGGTAACTTATAAAAAAGACATGGTACAGCGTGAATTAAATTTTGCAATTGTCGATGAAGTTGACTCTATTTTAATTGACGAAGCAAGAACACCATTAATTATTTCAGGGCAAGGCGATAAGTCCACAGAGTTATATACACTAGTAGATAAATTTGTAAAGACTCTAACACCAACTACAGTTGTAGAAATGGACGACAAAGTTGACCAAGAAGAAATTAGCGAAGGTGCAGATTATATTATTGATGAAAAAGCAAAAACAGCGACTATTACAAGACGTGGTGTGGAAAAAGCAGAAAAGCATTTCCATATAGAAAATCTCATGGCACAGGAAAACTTAACGCTTTTGCATCATATTAATCAGGCTTTAAAAGCCGTTGGTGTCATGAAAAATGATATTGATTATATCGTAGAAGATGATGAAGTAATTATCGTTGATGAATTTACGGGACGTAAAATGCTCGGTAGAAGATTCAATGACGGTTTACATCAGGCAATTGAAGCCAAAGAGGGCGTAAAAGTTCAGAGAGAATCTAAAACACTTGCAACAATTACATTCCAGAATTATTTTAGATTATATGCAAAATTATCTGGCATGACTGGTACAGCGATGACAGAAGAAGATGAATTTAAAGAAATTTATAAACTAGATGTAATTGCCATTCCGACAAATAGACCTGTACAGAGAATTGACCATTCAGACCAAGTCTATCGTTCTGAAAAAGGAAAATTCTTGTCTATTATTGACCAGATTGCAGAATGCAATAAAAAAGGACAACCTGTTTTGGTTGGTACAGTTTCTATTGAAAAATCTGAATTATTGTCGCAATTACTAAAAAAACGTGGTATTAAACATTCTGTTTTGAACGCAAAATATCATGCAAGAGAAGCTGAAATTGTTGCACAGGCTGGTAAATTAGGTGCTGTTACCATTGCGACTAACATGGCTGGTCGTGGTACAGATATTATTTTAGGCGGTAATGCAGAATTTACCTCCAGAGCAGAATTGCGTAAATTGCAAAAGCCTAATGGCGAACAACTCTATGATGATGCGATTATTAACGAAGCGATTGGTTTTGCAGATACGGAAAATCCGGAAATTTTAGAAGCTCGTGAAGTGTATAGAAAACTTTATGAAAAATATGATGCACAAGTGAAAGAATCTGCTGTTGCAGTACGAGAAGCAGGCGGTTTATATATTATTGGTACGGAACGCCATGAATCACGTCGTATTGATAACCAGTTGCGTGGTCGTTCCGGTCGTCAGGGAGACCCTGGAGAAAGTCGTTTCTTCTTGTCTGTAGAAGATGATTTAATGCGTATTTTCGCCGGTGACAGAATGGAAAATGTAATGCGTTCTCTGAACGTAGAAGAAACACAGCCAATTGAAAGTAAATGGCTAACGAAAATTATTGCATCTTCTCAGAAAAAAGTCGAAGGCAGAAATTTCAGTATTAGAAAAAATACGTTGAATTATGATGATGTTATGAATGCACAACGTGAAATTATTTATAAACAGCGTGCGCAAGTTTTAGACGGAGAAGATTTACATGCGTCTATTCTTAAAATGATGGAAGAACTGGTTACCAGTGTAGCAGGACAATATCTTGCGGAAGAAGATGTACAGGAAGACTGGAATCTTGTTGGGCTAAGAGATTATTTCTATGGTTGGTTACTAGAAGACGGCGATTTAGTATATTCTGAAGAAGAATTGCCAAAACAGACAAAAACTAGTGTTACACAGTTCTTAGTTGATAAAATTAAGGCAAAATATGCGGAAAAAGAACAAAATTACGGTGAGAAAATTATTCGTGAATTAGAACGTGTTGTTATGCTCCGTGTAGTTGATACAAAATGGATGGCACATATTGATGATATGCAGGAGTTAAAACGAGGCATTGCTTTAAGAAGCTACGGACAGAAAAATCCTGTTGTAGAATATCGTTATGAAGGCTTTGAAATGTTTGATGCCATGGTTGATAGCATTCGTGAAGAAACGATTAGAATGTTAATGACAATCCAAGTGCAACAGAATCAAGCACCGCCTAGACAACAAGTACTAAAACCAAATGCACCAAATGCAGGTTCTCCAGAAGCGAAGAAATAATAAAAATTTAACAGCTCCCTTTCTGAAAAAAGGGGGCTGTTGTATCATAAGAAAGTGAATGAATCAGTTATGAATTATAATAATTTTGCCGAATTTTATGATAATTTAACTAAGAACGTGAATTATACCAAACGTGCAGAACGTTTGCATTATATAATTCAGAAATATATTCAAACAGATACAGACGGAACGCTATTATTAGATTTAGCCTGTGGCAGTGGCTCTCTTAGTGAAGAACTTGCAAAATTAGGCTATGATGTAATCGGTGTGGATAATTCTCCGGCTATGCTGAATCAAGCCATGCAGAAAAAATTAGAAAGTGATTTAGAAATTCAATATCTTTGTCAGGATATGCGAGAATTAGACATGTTCGGAACAATAGATATTACAGTCTGTATGCTAGATAGTTTAAATCATTTGGATTCTTTGGAAGATATTCAAAAAGTATTTCAAAAAGTTTCGCTGTTTGCACAACCGAAAGGCTTATTTATTTTTGATATGAATACGCTTTATAAACATCATGAAATTCTGAATAATCAAGTTTTTTTATATGACACAGATGAAGTATTTTGCGTTTGGGAAAATCATTTAAAAAATAATACTGTAGAAATGCAATTAACGTTTTTTGCATTGCAACAAGATAGTAATTGCTATTATCGTACTGACGAATTTATCACAGAAACAGCATATCCAATTCAGGAAATTGAAACGGCTTTGAAACATGCTGGTTTAGAATTAATTGCGAAATTTGATGCAGATGCAAAACTTGATATACCAGAATTGCTCTCTCCTGTTTCAGAACGCACAGAACGTATTTTATTTATTGCCAGAAAGCCGGAAATGTTATGAGTAAAAATAAAAAGAAGAATAAAAAAGTAAAAATTATTTCAGCAAGTATATTAATTATATTATTGCTGATTGGATTATATAACGGCTTGAAAATTAAAAATTATATGATAAAATCTGAAAAAATTACTAGTCCAATTAGAATTGTTTTAGTTACAGACCTGCATTCTTGTAAATATGGCGAAGAAGAAAAAAATTTAATTCAAGCCATAGAAGAACAAAATCCAGATATAATTGCTTTATCTGGTGATATTTTTGATGATAAAATTCCGGATAATAATACAGAATATTTTTTAAAAGGCGTTGCAGAAAAATATCCCTGTTATTATGTGACAGGAAATCATGAATATTATGCAGGGTGGGAAGCTTACTACAAGAAAATGGAAATTTTAGAAAAATATCAAGTCCATGTTCTGAATGGTATGATAGAAAACATCACTATTCATGGGCAAGATATTAGTATCTGTGGTGTAGAAGACCCTGTATCTAGTAATTTTAACAAGCAATTCAAGCAAATACAGGAATTACTAAAAAATAATAATAATTATAAAATTTTATTATCGCATAGACCTGAATTGTTTGAAGATTATGTAACAGCTAATTTTGATTTGGTGCTAGCAGGACATGCTCACGGCGGACAATGGCGCATTCCAGTTATTTTAAATGGCTTATATGCGCCAGACCAAGGCTTATTTCCAAAATTCGCCGGCGGTTTCTATCAGAAAGAAAATACAACTATGATTGTTAGCCGAGGGTTAGCACGAGAATCTACTAGAATCCCAAGAATTTATAATCAACCGGAATTGGTTGTAATTGATTTAGAATCATTAGACTAAAGGAGAGTATTTTTTATGAGTATCATTAAAAGAGCAATTTCTGCTGATGGCAGTGTTGTTGCATCTGCAATTGATGCAACAGATATGATAAATCAAATTGAAAAATTTCATAAGCCATCGGCTGTTGTAACTGCTGCATTAGGCAGATTAGCAATAGCAACTTCACTCATGGGCTATGGTCAAAAAAATGAGAGTGATATTCTTACAGTCAGAATTGACGGTAACGGACAAATTGGCAGTATGATTGCAATTGCGGACAGTTGGGGCAATGTGAAAGCTTGTGCAGATAATTATATTGTAGAAATTCCATTAAATAAACAAAATAAATTAGACGTTGGCGGAGCTGTTGGCACAGGAATTTTATCAGTAATTAAAGATTTAGGCTTAAAAGAGCCTTATGTTGGAACAATTCCGTTAGTGTCTGGTGAGATTGCGGAAGATATTGCGAATTATTATGCAACAAGTGAACAGATTCCGACTGTGTTAAGTTTGGGTGTTTTAGTTGCACCAGATTTGACTGTAAAACATGCAGGAGGATTTTTGATTCAGCTATTACCGTTTGCAGATGAAGCTTGTATTCCAGTATTAGAAAAAAATCTAGCTGACATGCCAAGTTTTACAAAAATGCTTGAAAACGGCATGACAGCAGAACAAATTGTATTAAAATGCCTTGACGGATTAGAGCCGAATATATTAGACGAAGCAGAGGCAAATTATGTTTGCGATTGCAGTCGGGAACGTACTTCCAGAATTTTAATTAGCATTGGCAACGAAGAATTACAGAAACTTGCAGATAATCATGAAACGATTGAAGTTTGCTGTCATTTTTGTAATAAAAAATATTGCTTTACGCCTGAAGAAATTTTAGGATTAATGCAGAAATGATGAAATATAGCAAAATTATAATTAAAATAATATTTTTATTCAGTTTGTTATTCTGTATGATGACAGGCTGTACACAGGAAAATAAGACACCTGTTGAAACAGAGTTAGAAACACAGGAAATTAAAATAGAATTAGATACAACACAATCAATAACAACAGAAAATATTACTACAGGAATTTTGTCATATTCTCGTTACAAAGAAGAAATTAATTTAAAAATAGATGATAATCTCATTCAAACAATAGATAATATTTCTGTGAATGCAGATATTATCACAGAAGATTATGATTTTGATGGTCATGATGATATTTTTATTGCTGAAACAAAGGGAAACCCTCGTGGAATCTATTATCATTATGATACGCTTACAGGACAGTTTGTACTATGGGAAGAATTAAATCAAATCGGCTGGGAACTAGAAATTCAGGATAATCAGACACTTCTGATGATTTGTTACAGCCATTATGGCAGTACACATACGATTTATCACTGGAATGATACAAAGCTGATACCCGAAAAATTCATAGATTTTTATTTTAAGGGTGATTATGAGGTTGCAGACTATTATGAATATAAAGATAATGAAAACAAATTACTTTATGGTCGAAAATTATTTAATCCTGATTCCAATAC
>CAMWHN010000142.1 GCA_947174085.1 uncultured Ruminococcus sp. | reverse complement strand
AGATATATCTTCATGATTGTTAATAATCATGGGCTGTAAACCAGAAATAATTAATTTTATTTCATTCAGTTCTGAACCGTCTACAAATATACCTATAATATTATCATAATTTTCTGAATAATTTTTCAACTCATCAAAAGCTAATAAAGCCTGTTCTGTTGTGCCTGTTTCTAAACTTTCTTCTAATTTCTCAATCATAGCAAGATAATTTTTTTCTTCGATTCTAAGCGTGACAAGAGAAAAAATACATAATAAAATTAAGCCTATTAAAATACCTAAACTTGCTTTACAGCGATTCATAAAAGAATTATCCTTTCTTAATAATATGATAACGACATGCATTATCTGCTGTCATCATGAAAATTTCTGGAATAGAAGCATCTGCTGTTCTTAATATCATATCCAACCATTTTTTATCCTGTCCGATACTGTACAAAGCATGTTCCCTTAGCTGTCCATCTGCAATAATGACTTGAGGCGGATTAAAATTTTTCTTTGCTGTATGAACATCTTCTTTTGTGGCTGGTTGTTCAGAAGATTTTTGATAAACAGAAACACTGCCATTTGTTTCTACAATTGCAAATTGCACATCTTCAATAAAAAATATCCCACTCATTCGCAATGCTATCATTAAGTCATCTACTGAAAATCTTAAATTTTTCAGCATATTCTGGTCTAAAATACCATCACGAATAATAATTTTCGGACTACCAGAAATCATACGTCTGATTTTCACAGATTTTAAACTAATCCATGAAACAAGCACTTCATAACAGACTAATGCTAAGATTGGCAAAATCCCATGTAATAACGGAATATTAATATTTTCTAGTGACAAAGTCGCAATGTTAGAAATTAAAATTGTAATGACTAATTCTGCTGGCTGTAATTCGCCTAATTGTCGTTTTCCCATTAATCTGACAGAAAATATAACAATTAAATATAATATAAATGACCGAATGAATACAATTGTCATGACAGCACCTCTTTTCAGTTTCAGTATAACCAAATCTTCAAAAAAAATACAAATATTCTAGTTTTCAACAATTCCACTGTGGAATGTTGAAAATAAAAAAATCCCCTGTTTCTAAAAACAGAGGAATTTTTTTCATATTATTTTAAGTTTCATCAAGGCAAATATATGTTGCATGATATGCTTCTGCATAAGATTCCGCAATAGAATCTTTAGAGCCATAGATAGTTATTTTATTAGAAATCAGGTAATCATCAGTATCATGATAAGTAATTTGCGTATATAGGTTACAGTTAAAAGTAAGAGATTGCAAAGCAGAACACCCTAAAAAATCATCAATTCCAAGATATGTTACACTTTCTGGAATGGTAATAGATTCTAAAGCAGTACATTTTGAAAAAGTTTCATCGCCAATATATGTTACACTATCTGGAATGATAATAGATTTTAAAGAAGAACATTCAGAAAAAGCACTATCACCAATTTCTGTTACACTATCTGGAATGACAACAGTTTCTAAAGCAGAACATCTGAAAAACATATTATCATCAATACTTTTGATATGTTCTGGAATTGTAATAGATTTCAAAACAGAATTTTCATAAAAAGCAAATGCCTCAATTTCTGTTACACTTTCTGGAATCGTATATTCTATTTGGCTGTTTTGCAGAGGAAATGTAATTAATATTGTTTTATTTTTGTCAAATAAAACACCATTTTCACTAGAATAATTTTGATTATTTTCAGCAACATGAATTGCTTGCAATGCTGAACATTTTAAAAAAGCTGTATCAGCAATTCGAGTGACATGTTCTGGAATTGTAATAGATTCTAAAGCAGTGCATTCATCAAAAGCCCAATCGCCAATTTCCGTGACATGTTCTGGAATCATAACAGATTGCAAAGCGGTACAGCTTCTAAATGCATCAGAGCCAATTTTCGTAACACTGTCTGGAATGGTAATAGATTCTAAAGCAGTGCATTTATCAAAAGCCAAATTGCCAATTGTTGTTACGCCGTTTTCAATCACAACTGTTTTAATATCCGCTTGTAAATTAACCCAAGGTGCTGACAAAGGAATACACCCATAAGAACCATAACCAAAATCTTGCATTTCATCTGTTCCACTAATTGTTAATGTTGCAGTTGTTTCATCAAAATCCCAAGTTACATTTTTTCCGCATGTATAATGATTTTCTTCTGTATAATTAGAGATTAGATTTGTTTCTTGTGGAATAGATTCTGATGAATCACATGCACATAAACAGAATGCGAATGCTAGTGCAAGCATAAATTTTAGTTTTTTCATAAAAATTCTCCCTTTCATGTGATGCATAAGCTGATTTCGCATTAAAATCTGTTTCTAAAATTTCATGCCAAATTTCGCTAGTGGCACAGCGTTAGTCTGCAATTGTAATAATAAAACTTTCTTTAAAGGAATTTTTTTATTAATTTATGTTATATTTTCTTCACCGAGGTGATAATAGAAATCAGACCATTTAAAACGAGCGTCTTCAAAAGTAGATTCAGAATACAATTGATTAATTAATTCTGTTGCTTCGGAAGTTTGGATTTTTTTTGCAGTAATATTGCTACCATTCTGATAAAAAAGAAATTGCTTTGTATTATTATTATTAATATAACCATAAAACCATGTATTCGCAATATCAATATCTAATTGCTCTGACTCTTCTTGTATGACTAATTCTTGTGTGCTAACTTTTAAAAGCAAATTATCTATATCAAAATTAATTTTCCCTAATTCTTCTGTATTTATAAAATCATTAATAGATAATATTGCATTTGTAGGTGTTGTATTATCTGTTTCCCATAAAGCTGAATATGCATTGTTATCTTCTGTGATATAATAAATCAAATAATGTGGTGCAATATAGCCTTGGTGAATATAATATTCTTCTTGCCAAGCACAGAGAAATTTTAAATTGCTGTCAATATTATCAAACTCTACAGAATTTTCAGATTTATTTTCGGTATTAGAATCTGTTATAGAATCTACTATAGAATTTTCCTGTTCAGAAAAATCGCATGCACATAAACAGAATGCTAGTAGTAACACAGGTATAAACTTTAATTTTCTCATAAAAATTTATCCTCTCAATCAAAATTATCTATTAATCCTACCACATATTTCATAATATTTAACGCATCTAGTGCTGTGACATAGCCGTCATTGTCTATATCAGCGCATTTAGTTTGTTGTTCAGTAAGCGATTCTTTGCCTAAAACACCTCTGTTTGCAAAGACAACATCTGCAATGCTAATGATATTATCTCCAGTAACATCACCTTTTTTAATTTCTATTGGTTCTGATACTTCTTCAAGTGCAATAAATTTTCTATTATATTTTTCAGCATACGCTTGTGCTGTAGAATTTGCATAGCCATAAATGATTGCTTTTTCATAAATTGTATTTGCATCATCAAAGATGACACAATCTGGATTTTCAATTGCAATGGATTCTAAAGCATAACAATCTTGAAAAGCAATATGAATTGTATTCACATGTTCGGGAATGGTAATAGATTTCAAACTAGAGCATTTTTTAAACGCAAAATTACCAATTGTTTTGACACTATCCGGAATAGTAACAGATTCCAATCGAGAGCAATTTTCAAAAGTACCATAATCAATTTCAGTGATAGTATTTGAAAGACTAACAGATTTTAAACCTGTACATAATTCAAAGGCATTACGATAAACTGTTGTGACACTATCTGGAATTGTAATTGATTTCAGAGCAGGACAATTCAGAAAAGCACTAGGATTAATTATTTTCATACTGTCTGAAAGCGTAACAGATTCCAAAATAGAACATTCTTGAAAAGCATAATTATCAATTGATGTCACACCGTCTTTAATTACTAGTGTTTTGATTTCTTTTCTGAAACTATTCCACGGACAAGATTCAGATACACCCGTCATTTTACCAGTTCCGCTAATTGTCAATGTTCTGGTAGTTCTATTATAATTCCAAGTTAAATTATCTCCGCAAGTGCCTGTAATATCTTCTGCTTTTCCAATAGAAATAAACTGTTTATTCCAGTCTAACGCATAAGCTTGCGCTGTGGAATTTTCATAGCCATAAATAATTGCAGTATCAGAAATTGTGCAATAGCCTATTATGTTATCATTACTAATTACACAGTCTGGATTTTTGATAGTAATCGCTTGCAAATTAGAACATTCCCCAAAGCCAGCATCACCAATTGATATTACATTTTCTGGAAGTATAACAGATTCTAAAGCAGAACAATATTCAAAAGCATGTTCTCCAATAACTTTCATGCTATTTGGAATCGTAACAGATTCTAAATTAGAATATCCATGAAAAGCCAAACTGCCAATTGATGTGACACCGTCTTGGATAATTACTGTTTTAATATTTTCTTTCAGATAAGACCATTCTGGACTAGATTCATAATAATTAAAATCTATCATATCCCCAGTACCGCTAATGGTTAATATTCCAGTGATACTATCAAAATTCCAAATTAAATTCTCTCCGCATGTGCCAGTTAATTCTTTTTCGCCAAGGGAAATAAATCTATTGCCATTTTTTTTAGCATAAGCTTGCGCTGTGGAATTTTCATAGCCATAAATAATGGCTGTATCAGGCATAGTATATTGTTCAATTATATTACAAGTTGGATTTAAAATTGTAATAGATTCTAAATTAGAACATTTATAAAAAGCCTTATAGCCAATTTCTGTTACACTTTCTGGAATGGTAATAGATTTTAAAGCAGAACAATTTTCAAAAACGTTAGTTTCAATTGTTGTAATGCTGTCCGGAATATTCACAGATTCTAAAGCTATGCAGGCATAAAACGCACCAAGTTCAATTTCTGCTAGATTCTCTGGAATTACAACAGATTGCAAATTGAAACATTCTTCAAAAGCATAACTGCAAATTGTTTTCACACTATCTGGTATGGTATATTCCAGTATCTTATTTTTTGAGGGAAATACGAATAATACTGATTTTGTTTTGTCAAATAAAACGCCGTCCTGACTGGAATATGCTTCATTATTTTCAGAAACGTGAATCGCTTGCAAAGCAGAGCAATTTATGAAAGTATAATAAGCAATATTTGTCACATTATCTGGAATCATTACAGATTCTAATACAGAACAATTTCTAAAAGCATATTGATTAATTTTCGTTACCGTATTTGGAATGCTATATTCTGTAATAGGATTTTTGGCAGGAAATATCATAAGTGTTGTTTTTTCTTTATCAAATAAAACACCGTCTTGACTGGAATAATTTTGATTATTTTCAGAAATATTAATTGCAGTTAAACTAGAACATTCTAAAAAAGCACGATAATCAATTTCTGTTACATTTTCTGAAATAGTAATAGATTCTAAAGATGAACACCCTGAAAAAGCATAATTTTTAATTGCTGTCACGCTATCTGGAATATGAATAGATTCTAAAGCAGAACAATCTTCAAAAATGCCATAGGCAATAGTTTTAATAGCATTTGGAATATTAACAGATTGCAAAGCAGAACAACCGGCAAAACTAGAATCTCCTAAATCTGTTACACTTTCTGGAATGCTAATAGATACTAAAGCAGAACAGTTTTCAAAAGCAGAACTGCCAATTTCTGTTACACTGTTTGGAATACTAACAGATTCTAAATTAGAAAATTTTCTAAAAGCATAATCACCAATTGTTGTCACACCATCATCAAGAATAATTGCTTTTATATTTTGCTGAAAATTTTCCCAAGGGAGAGTAGCATAATAATTCCAATCCGTCATTTTACCGATGCCAGTAATCGTGAGTGTACCTGTTTCTTCATTGAAATTCCAAGTTAAATTTTCACCACAAGTCCCAGAAGTGATGATTTCTTCTGCACTCGCAGAAATAAAATTTGTTTTTATTAAAGTTTTTTCTGTCACACAACATGTACTAGAGCAT
>CAMWHN010000141.1 GCA_947174085.1 uncultured Ruminococcus sp. | reverse complement strand
TTGTTGTAAAGAGCCACAAGAAAGACATCGATTGAAAATAACTTTGGATTGCACGGAGAAAGAAGTTAGTATTTTAATAGGCATGAAATCTATGAAAGAAATTAGAAAAGATTGGAGTATACAAGGCTCTACACAGCATTATAGCAATTCGTTTGGTGAGGAATTAATACTAGATATATTTTGTAATCGTCATAATGGCAGTTGGAATCTTATTGAAAAAAAACAAGAGGAACAAGTCACAAGATATTGTAAAATTATATTTAAACCTGATACCAAACAAAAATTAATATTTAATAGTCCTAAGTTTATTATTCCAGAAGAAGAATTTTTTAATATTTATCATGTCATGCTTGCAAAAATTTGTGTGGGACATGATTAATCTCATTTTTATTTTTCGATTTTTGCGAAAATTTGGAGAAGACGGAAAAGAGCTTTTACTAAATATTATTTTTGATAGAACCGATATGCAAGTATCAGAACGTTCTATTAAATTAGATATTCTTAAATGCTTAAAAATTTTGTGTGATATAATTTCAATGGGAAATCTAAGCGATAAATTAAAATTTATAGGAGTGGTATGAACAAGAAAATACTTTACTATCTTTGCCCTACCTTTGTTCAAATTACCCTTGTGAGTTTAGTCACATTCATATTGAGAAAGAACGGATATATATGTGGCTATAATTCAATGGTGGGCATAATACTAATCATAGTGGCAGGAATTTCATCTGCTTTCTGGGGGTGCGCATTTCAGATAAGGTATAATGACAAGAACATAAAAAAGATTTTTAAAGACTTTTTTCATTTTAAAGCTGACTTAAAATCTTATATTCTTGTCATTATATTTATGATTTTAGATTTTCTTGATGTATTGATTGTTGGTTCAATAAAGATAACGAAGGACTATATTCTTTTATTGTTATTTATAAAATCAATCGCTTTCGGAGGAATCGAAGAAATAGGTTGGCGATATACATTTCAGCCTTTTATTGAAAAAAATTACCATATTCTGTTGCTACTATTGTTACTTTTGTTTTTTGGGGAGCATGGCATTTCTTGTTTTTTTATATTGATGGTAGCATTTCCTATGTACAGGTATTTCCATTTTTAACAGGCTTGATGACAAATTGTTTTATTCTTTCAGCTATTTATAACTACAAAAATAATCTATGGTTATGTGTATTAATGCATTCATTAGTCAATACATTTTCACAAGTTGCTATTGGCGGAAACATATATATCGGAATCTTTGCAAAAATCATAATAATATCCTTATCAATATTATTAAGCAGACACAATAAATCCGAATAATAGATTCTGAGTTGTTGATTATTTAATTTAAAATTCTTTAATTCTTTTAAAATTTTATTTTTAAGTTAAAAAAATAAAATAATAATAATACAAATGACTTTGAACTAAATCAAAGTCATTTTTTTATAGAAAATTCTCGAAAAGTGTTGAATTTACATTGAAAATATGTTATAATGATATAATTATAATATATTTTCAAAGGAGGATTTTATGAGTGCATATGTAACATTTGAGCATGTCAGAAAGACTTATCACACGGGAGAAGTAGAAATCCAAGCGTTGCGTGATGTAAATTTTGAAATTGAAAAGGGTGAATTTTGCGTTATCGTAGGAGCGTCCGGCGCAGGTAAGACGACGATTTTAAATATTCTTGGTGGTATGGATACGCTCACTAGTGGGAGCGCACAGCTTGACGGCACGGAAATTTCACACTTGAATAAAAAGCAATTGACTGCTTATAGGCGTTATGATGTAGGATTTGTATTTCAGTTTTATAATTTAGTCCAGAATCTCACAGCATTAGAAAACGTAGAGCTTGCGGCACAAATTTGTCGTGAGCCGTTAGATGCAAGAACAGTTTTAGAACAGGTCGGTTTAAAAGACAGAATGAAGAATTTTCCAGCGCAATTATCCGGTGGCGAACAGCAAAGAGTTGCCATTGCAAGAGCATTAGCTAAAAACCCTAAATTATTACTTTGTGATGAACCAACAGGCGCATTAGATTATCATACAGGAAAAGCCGTTTTAAAATTATTACAAGATACTTGCCGTAGTACTGGCATGACAGTTGTTGTCATTACGCATAATCAAGCATTATCGGCTATGGCAGATAGAATTATTACTGTTAGAAATGGCATGGTGGAAAGTATGTATCGCAATGAACATATTGTTGATGTTTCAGAAATTGAATGGTGATAATTATGAAAGCAATGCGTAAAACAACTTTACGGGAAATTAAAGGCTCTTTTGGGCGATTTTTTGCAATTTTAGCAATTATTGCATTAGGTGTAGGCTTTTTCACAGGCGTGAGAATTACAACACCGGCTATGGTCAATACAGTTAATAATTTCTGGCAAGATTATCAACTTTATGATTATAGATTATTATCAACGCTTGGTTGGGAAGAACAAGATGTACAGGAATTTCAAAAACAATCTGATGTACGTTATGCAGAGGGTGCTAATACGCTTGATGTGTTATATTTATTTGACGAAACAGAATATGTATTTAAAACACATTCTTTGCCCAAAAATATAAATCAAATTCAGTTAGAAACTGGTCGTTTGCCGGAAAATTCTGGTGAATGCCTTGCCGATGCTGCAACGGATTTACAAGTCGGTGATGTGATTACAGTTGCAGTTACTAACGCACAAGATACAATAGATTTATTAAAATTTGATAAACTCACAGTTGTTGGTACAGCATATTCTTCCTATTATATGAATTTTGAAAGAGGTACGACTTCGATTGGCAATGGCAGTGTTGCAGGATTTTTATATATTTTGCCTGAAGATTTTGATTTAGATTACTATAGTGAGATTTTTGTTAAATTTAATTGCGATGATGAAATTTATTCTGAAAAATATAAAAATTTCATGAATGAAAAAGATAGTATTTGGGAAGATTTGACACAACAACAAGCAAATCATCGCTATGATAGAATCATTGCCGATGCCGAATCAGAATTAAATGACGGTAAAAAAGAACTCAAAGATAAACAAAAAGAGGGCAAACAGGAATTACAAGACGCTGAACAAGAATTATCTGACTCTGAAAAAAAGCTTTCAGATGCAGAAAAAGAATTATCTGATGCAAAACAGGAACTTGATGACGGTAAAAAAGAATTTGAAAAAGCTGAAAAAGAATTATCAGACGCTGAACAAAAGCTTTTAGATGCAGAACAAGAAATACAAGACGGTAAACTAGAGCTTGATAATGCAAAAGAAAAATTAGATAATGCAAAATTAGAGCTTGATAATGCAGAAAAGCAACTGGAAGAAGCAGAACAAGAATTAATTACAGGACAACAAGAATTAGATTCTTCTCGGGAACAGTTACAAGAGGGACAATCGCAATTAGAAACTGGACAGAAACAGCTTACAGAAGCTAGAGCTGTATTAGAACAGTCTCAAACAGAATTATCTGCCAAAGAATCTGAATTAACTGCAAATCAACAGGCATTTGATACACAGTTTGCACAAGCAGAATTAGCATGGGATTATTTGCCGGAAGAACAAAAGCAAATGCTTTTAGCAACAAAAGCGCAATTAGAATCCGGTTGGGCGCAGATACAATCTGCAAAGATGCAATTAGAATCTGGTTTACAGGAGCTGAATGCACAACAGGCATTATTAAACGAAAAACAAGAAGAAATTACTGCTGGTTGGCAAGCTCTGGAAGAAGGACAAAAAAAATTAGATGACGGACGGTTAGAATATGAACAAGGTTTTGAAGATTATGAAACAGGTAAGAAAGAATATGAAGACGGTTTAGAACAATATCAAGAAGCTGAAAAAGCTTATCGGGACGGATTAGAAGAATATGAATCTGGCAAACAAGAATATGAGGACGGTTTAAAAAAATATCAAGATGGCAAACAAGAATATGAAGATGGTTTGCAAAAATATCAAGATGGTTTAGCAGAATATGAAGACGGTAAACAGAAATTTGCTGACGGACAAAAAGAATATCAGGACGGCAAACAAGAATTTGATGAAAAAATTGCAGATGCTGAACAGGAAATTGCAGATGCTGAACAAGAAATTGCAGATATTAAAAAGCCTGATAGTTATGTATTAGATAGAAATACAAATATTAGTTATGCATGTTTTGAAAGTGATTCCCAAATTGTAGAACAGATTGCGAAAATATTTCCGATATTTTTTATTTTAGTTGCTGCACTTGTTTGTATGACAACTATGAGCCGTATGATAGAAGAACAACGTACCCAAATCGGAACGTTTAAAGCATTAGGTTATTCAGAATTTGCTATTATGGGAAAATTTCTAGTCTATTCTGGCAGTGCCTCTTTGATTGGCTGTATTTTAGGCTATTTTGCCGGAACTGTTGTCTTTCCGCAAGTGATTTGGCTATCTTATGAATTAATGTATATGCCGATTCCTATGCATTATTTATTTGATTGGAAATTAGCATTCGCATCTTTAATTGCTTCATTAGCTTGCTCTATGGGAACGACTTGGATTTCTTGTCATCATGAGCTTGCTGAAACTTCTGCCGGATTAATGCGCCCGAAAGCTCCAAAAGCCGGAAAACGTGTATTTCTGGAATATATTCCGTTTATCTGGAATCAATTAAAATTCTTGCATAAAGTTTCTGTGCGTAATATTTTCAGATATAAACGCAGATTTTTTATGATGATTGTCGGCATTAGTGGATGTACGGCACTATTATTAACAGGATTCGGCGTAAATGATTCTATTGCAGGATTTGCCGATGTACAGTATACAGAAATTTTAATTGCAGATGCCGAGGCAACTTTGAAAACAGATTCTGGTGAAAAATTGTCAAAAGAATTAGAACAAATTCTTGATACACAAACACAGGAATATATTTTATTACATCAAGCGTCATGGGATTTGCTAGCTGATGATAAAATTAAAAGTATTTCCTTACTTGCGCCTTTTGGTGAAATGAATCCATATATGAATTTTCACACATTACAACAAGAGCCTATTACATTTCCATCAGTTGACGAAGCGATTATTAGTAATAGCATTTCAGAACGCTATCATGTTTCTTTGGGTGATACGATTACACTTAGAAATGAAGATATGCAAGAATTGCATTTGACTGTAACAGGCATTTTTGAAAATCATGTCTATAATTATATTTTTATTGCGCCGGAAACAATTAAAAATCAGCTTTCTGAATTACCGGAATTTAATACCATTTATATGAATTTCCCTGAAGATACAGACCAGTATCAAGCGTCTGCTGAAATTACTAGCAATGAATCTGTTACAAATATTATATTATTTCAAGATTTAAAAAACCGTATGTCTGACATGATGAGTAGTTTAAAATATGTTGTTTTGTTAGTAATTATTTGTGCCGCAGGGCTTGCCTTTATTGTATTATATAATTTAACAAATATTAATATCACAGAACGCATTCGGGAAATTGCGACCATTAAAGTTTTAGGATTTTTCAAAAAAGAAACTTCTGCTTATGTATTACGTGAAAATATTTTCTTGACAGCATTAGGTATTGCCGTTGGATTAATTCTAGGTGTTTTCTTACATAGATTTATTATGTTACAAATTATTGTTGACATGGTGTCATTTAAGATTAGAATCTTGCCTATGAGTTTTATTTATAGTATTATTCTTACTTTTATATTTAATATCATAGTAAATTTATTCATGGAAGTGAAATTAGAAAAAATCAACATGGCTGAATCGCTTAAATCTGTTGACTAATCTCAAAATATCGGCATTTTTTGTAATGCCGATATTTTTTTTGAAAATTTTTCAAAAAATTTTGAAAAAACACTTGACAAATCAAAGAAAGTGTGCTATAATAATAAAGTCGTCAGGGGAGAACACCTGAAAGACAGAAATTAGAAATTATGGAAGCTTAGCTCAGCTGGGAGAGCATCTGCCTTACAAGCAGAGGGTCATAGGT
>CAMWHN010000140.1 GCA_947174085.1 uncultured Ruminococcus sp. | reverse complement strand
ATGAAAAAAGGATTTTTATGTCTTGCTGATTAATTTCTTTGTCGAACTCACGTTATTATAGGGTATTCTTCCGATAATTGGATAAAAATTCCGGGACATTCCGTCCCGGAATAATAAACAAAGCAGTCAATTGAAACACACTGCATTTTTTATGATAGTTCTTCCTTTTCACATCTCCAGCGATTTCAGAGGTATGTCTTTTATCCTATTTTGCCGGAATTCTGATAAAACTATTGACAAGAGTTTAAAAAAATGGTATAGTATACTTGTATCAATGAAGTGCTGTCAGGATACTGTGCTTCTATACGTCCGTAGCACAGTAAGCGGAAACAAAGCATTGATACAGAGAATGCAGAAAGGAGAAGCTATTCAAAAATACCATAGGCTATATAGGAATTTATGTCTGTGGACTGTAAGGAACTTGTGAGTAGCAGAAAACAAATAATGAATCTGAAAAACTTTGAAGAAAATTTTGATAAGACTATTCTGCAAAGAGGAAAGAATTACTACCATGATGGTGCTGTGCTGTCAATTGAAAAGATTTTTGAAAATGAATATACTGCGGAAGTCGAAGGCTATGCGCTTTATAATGTTACCGTTGAAATGGATGATAATGGAAACATTGATGATATAACCTGTGATTGTCCTTATGATATGGGGGAATACTGTAAACATGAAGCAGCAGTTTTATATGCTCTGCGTGACAGTACAGTAAAGACAGGTAAATCCAATGTAAAAAAATCAGATCTTCCACAATTGCTTGGAAAATGCAGTGATACTCAGCTTGTGGAAATAATACTGGAACATGCGAAAGAAGATAAAAGCTTTGGAAATTATCTGTGTATGAAACTTTCTGAAAATTCTGACTCCAACAGCATCGTTTCCGATTTCCGACATATTTCCGATATCTATTTCAAAGGTCGTTCTGATGTAAATGATGTATTAAAGGCTGGCAGATTACTTGTAGATAAAACAGAAAAACTTAATTCTTCCATTGACAAAATACGAATTTATACAGAAGTTATATCCATACTGGAACATGGCATTGAAAATTCGTATGATTATGACTACGATGAGGAATCATGGGAACTGTTTGAAACGATTAATGACTGCTCTTCTTTAATGGAAACCGCTGTAACCAATATTGCAGACAGTAAAAATGAGGCTGATATTGAATCTGCCTGGGAATGTATTCTTCAATATTGGCATGGCAGTTTTCAGATAGACGGTGAAGAACATTTCTTCCCATCCTTGCTGCAATTGTGCAGATTCCCAGAATATAGAAGCAAGCTCGATGAAATGCTGGCTTTCCGTCAGGTGTCTGCTGGTGAATACAGAAAAAAAGAAATTGATAATCAGCGTTTCTCAATCATTCAAAACTATGGAACGGAAAATGAAATCACAGATTATATCAACTCTCATATTGGCAATCCTGATTTCTGTCGTCTTGCAATTGAACGTGCAATACATGAGAAGAATTATACAAAAGCTGAACAGCTTGCACTGGAAGGAGCTGCCTCAGACAAGTCCCATTTTTCATCTGTTTCCAGTTGGCATTATTTACTCCATGATATTTATAAACTTTCAGGAAACGCAAAAAAACTTACTGATATTTGTTACAATATGGTAAAATATGGTAAGACCGATTATTACGAAGAATGGAAATCGCTTATTCCTGAAGGCAATCGTTCTGATGAAATCAATCGTCTGCTGAATGAATCAGAAAATTATTCTTATGAGTATATCGTTTCACACGAAAATATGAGTGAAAGAATCTATCAGCTTTGCTGTAAATTTCCAAGTAAAATCAGCTGTTACTATGAAAAGCTCAAAACAACAGAATTTAGGGAGCAAAGCAAAAACCTTTATGAACAATATATCCGGTATGAGGGCAGCCAAGCTTCCAATCGTTCTGAATATGCGGCTCTTTGCAGACAATTAAAAAAATTTTCTATGGAATGTGACGCAGAGCTTGCTATAACAATTGCAGCGGATTTCCGACAGTTATATCGTCGCAAACCAGCTTTTATGGACGAATTGACAAAATCCGGATTTTAACCAATATCAGCAAAAAATTCCCAATCTCTATAGGTGGGGGATGAATTGTGTGGGGCAACCGCATGAAAAAATGCAAAAATATGTTATAATTGACTAGTATTACAACGTGAGTTCGACAGAAAAAATCAGTCGAGTAGGCATAAAAAGCCCTTTGGCATAATAGAAGAAGAACAGACAGAGGGCTTTTTGGGCAGAAATGAGTAAGCTGTCAAAGCAGAAACCAAATTGACAATGAAATTGGTTACACTGCGATATCTGGAATGCTCTATGTCACAGATGTTTTTCAGAAAATTATTTACAGATTCAATTACAGTACGTTTGCGGAGCATCAGCCTGTCGTAAAAATTCACAAGCTTGTTTTTCATATTTTTTTTGCTCTGGTGACAAGCGTAATATCTTTTCCCAGAAGCTTTTCAAACAATTTCTGAGAAATATAGCCTCTGTCAGCAAATAGCTTACCAAATATTTCTTTCGCCAACGAATCCATAACATCTTCATTTCTGTCATCCACATTGCCCGAAGTAAGATAAAAAGACAGAATTTCGCTTTCATCATTGATAATCAGATGCAGTTTGAAACCATAAAACCAGCCCATAGAACTTTTACATTTTTTCGCATATTCACTGAAAACACGATGACTATGTATTCTATGATTATCGCATACTTTCAAAGGAGTAGAGTCATTAAAAGATATTCCTGAACACTTGCCAAAACGTGGCTTTATAGTGTATCATATAAGTGGAACAAGTGCGAGTCTCATAATTTCTACAAACCGATTGTAACTTACCAGGTCAGGAAAATTTTTTCTTTGATGTACCATTACATGTTTTGTACCATATAGTCAACCCACTTGACAAATGGAACGAAAAATGATATAATGAAAACATGAGTAAAAGTGTAGATTTAAGAGAAGCAGCAGTAGCATATTACGAGGAAGGACATACATTGATAGAGACAGGAAAGGTATTCAAAGTAGGGAAAACAACAGTAAGCAACTGGGTCAGAAAGAAAAGAGAAACAGGTGATTTACAGAATAAGCCACTGAACAGAGGCTTTAAAAAAATAGATCCAGAAAAACTGAAAGCTTATGTGAAGGAATATCCTGATCATACACAGAAGGAAATGGCAGAAGCATTCGGATGCTGTAATCAGGCAATCAGTAAAGCACTGAAACGTTGCGGGATCACACGAAAAAAAGACCACGCTCTACAAAGAACAGGATCCTGAAAAAGTAAAAGCCTATCTGGAAGAAATGAAAGACATACTACCAGAAAAGATTGTTTATGTAGATGAATCTGGTATCGATCAATATTTTTATCGTGAATATGCTTATGCGCTTCGAGGAGAAGCAGTAACAGAAAGAATCTCAGGAAAGAAATTCCAGAGAACAAATCTTGTTGCTGCACAGTTGAATGGAGAAATCATTGCTCCTATGCAATATAATGGAACAACAGATGCACCGCTGTTTGAACACTGGTTTGAACAGTGGCTTTTGCCATGCCTTTCTGAAGATACAGTCATTGTGATGGACAATGCTTCTTTTCATAGGAAAAAGAAACTATTTGAAATTGCAGAAGAGTCTCACAAAAAACTGATTTTTCTTCCTCCTTATTCTCCTGAACTGAATCCCATTGAACACTTTTGGGCTAAACTAAAACAATGGCTGAAACTACACAGCAAGGAATTTATCTCTCTTGATGATGCAATTTCAGCTTTCTTTTCCTTTTATTAAGTAGAAGTACTATACCATTTAAACGTCTTATATCCTGACAGATGGTACATGATAAGTATTGTCATAATTTCACTCAATGACATTCTTGTTCTGGGTACAACCTCTTTTTTATTCATCAACAATTTATTTCTGCAATATTCCTCATATACCTTACAAAAATCATCTGCATCACAAAAAATTGCTATTTGTTCCATAAAAAATCGCCTTTCTGTTGCTTTAAGTTTGTGGTTATTCTCATTATAACAGATTTCGGCGGTTTTTCTATATTTTTTCGTCGAACTCACGTTTACTTATGATTTACGAACTAAACGTGTCGCTGTTCCCAACTTTGAAATTTCAGAGCAATTTGCAGGTACGATAAAAGTAATGAACTGGTCAGAGATTGTCAAATCGTTGCAAACTTCTGAAATTTTATTGACTGCAACACTCCAATGTGATGAAGAAAAAGTAGCTGAGCTAATTCAGCAGAGCCATTTGGAGAACACTTCTATTCTAAAATACAATGACGAAAATTCGCTTGCCTGTGTAATTTCGATTGCCTACTACACAGCAAGAGCGAATTATGAAATCATCCGTGAACTGCCTTCCGGAGAAGGATTTGCGGATTTAGTATTTATTCCAAGAAAAAATTGTAATGTTCCAGCCATGATTGTGGAATTAAAAAAAGATAAGGCTGCTAATATTGCTATCAACCAAATAAAGCGAAAAAAGTATGTGCAAGGACTCAAAAGTTATTTGGGAGATATTCTTCTGTGATTGAAAAAATTCAAAAATAATGTATCAACAAAATTTCTATACAAAAAATTTTGATATTTCTCTTGCATTTTTCTAAATTTTGTGTTACAATATAATTGCTTCATGTGAAGGCATGAAGGCAAGGTATTGATGTCAAATGTCTGGTGAGAATTTCTTTGCCGACCTGACAGAGTCCGTACAGCAATACAATCAGAATGATGATGATAATGTTGTTCATAGGACATACCTCCCTAATTGATGTTATTATTATAACATGAATTTCTATTGAAATTATGGGAAGTCGATATTCTGTTGGTAGATGTATAAACTGTAACCGAATATTGTGTTTTGCGTTATGCCTGTTGGTGCTGGATACTTCCCCCTTGCCAATAGGCATTTTCAAAGGATGGAGGAAATATATGACTTTGGAAGAATGGAAAAAAAGTCATTCTGAATACAAATCATATGCGCATTTTGACAAAAGAGTATCTGTCAATGATGTTTGGAAAAATATCAGTAATCCTGAATATGTTTCCAGACATGGATTTTATCCATTAATTCATTATACTCAGGTTTTTGAAAAATATCATAAGGAAAAAGATAACAGGATAAAAAAGAAAAAAGAACGGGAAATTTGTTATTCTGCCCATCTTGACAGATGTGTTTTTCAATATTATGCCTATCTTTTGAACGAGAAATATAACGAAAGAGTAAGACAAGACCAAATTGACCTAGTGGCAGTTGCTTACAGAAATAATCTTGGTAAGAATAATATTGACTTTGCTAAAATAGCATTTGATTTTATAAGAGAAAAAAACATTTGCTATATTATGATTGGAGATTTTACAAGTTTTTTTGATAATTTAGAACATTTTTATCTAAAAAAACAGTTGTGTAGTTTGCTGCAAAGCGATATTCTCCCAAATGATTATTATGCAGTATTTAAAAATATTACGAAATATTCAACGTGGGAATTAACAGATTTACTCACATTAAATCAACTTCCGGATACAAAAGCAGGTAGAAAAGAATTGAACAGTAAGAGTGCTGTATTGACACTTGAACAATTCAGGAAAAATAAAAAGCAGTATGTTCATAAGCATACTGATTCTTTCGGAATTCCGCAAGGGTCTACTATTAGTGCAGTATTAGCAAATATTTATATGTTGGAAGCTGATAAAGCCATTCATGAGTATGTAAAAAAATATAATGGCATGTATATGCGGTATAGTGATGATTTTATCATTATTTTGCCTGTCGCCAGCAATGAATATCAGCAACATTACAACTGGATTAACTACTATTTTTATAATTTACCATCTGTAAAGTTATCGCCAGAAAAAACACAACTGTTCTACTATCATCAAAATCAGATTACAAGCTGTAATCAGGAATTTATGTCAGGTGTAATTAACGGGCAAAATAAAGTAAATTTTCTTGGAT
>CAMWHN010000139.1 GCA_947174085.1 uncultured Ruminococcus sp. | reverse complement strand
GTTTCTGTATATTCTTCTGAAAAAATTTTCCCTTCTTCTCGAATCTGATTTAAAAAATTAATATCTATATAGGGAATACATAATTTCATACGTTTGGCAGTCTGTGGCAAATGATATAAAATTGCTTTCATGAGATTCTCTAACCCATCACCATGTTTAGCACTCATAAAAACCGTATGAAAATCGCTTTGTTTTGAAATTTTATCATCTAATAAATCTGCTTTATTTAAAACATGAACTTGTGGAATTTCAGCACAGCCTAAATCTTGTAATAATTCTTGTGTAATTTTCATACGTTCCTGTACATCTGGTTCAGATACATCTAGTACATGTAAAATCAAATCAGCCTGAGCAGTTTCTTCGAGCGTAGAACGAAAGGCTTCTACTAAATGATGAGGCAATCTGCGAATAAATCCAACAGTATCAGATAATAAAACACTTCTGCCGTCAGGTAATTCTAACGCTCTTGCAGTAACATCAAGAGTCGCAAATAATTTATTTTCTTCTAAAACACCGGCTTCTGTTAGCATATTAAATAGCGTAGATTTTCCGGCATTGGTATAACCAACAATAGCAATTGTCAAAATATTATTTTTCTTACGTCGACTAGTCAAAAATTTTCTATGCCGTTCCAATTCTTTGAGTTCATGTTCTAAAGACGTAATTCTATTGCGAATATGTCTTCTATCTGTTTCAAGTTTTGTCTCCCCCGGACCTCTTGTGCCGATACCTCCGCCTAATCTTGAAAGTGCTGTTCCTATGCCTGTTAATCTGGTCAGCCGATATTTATATTGTGCTAAAGCAACTTGTATTTTACCTTCGGCAGTTCTAGCTCTACTTGCAAAAATATCTAAAATTAATATCGTTCTGTCAATGACTTTACAATCTGTGATATCAGAAATATTTCGCATTTGCATACCAGTTAATTCCATATCAAAAATTAACATTTCTGCATTTAAAATTTTCACTTGTTCTTTGATTTCTTCTAGTTTTCCTACACCGATACAAGTTGCAGATTCCGGAGCTGGTCTTGTTTGGATTACTGTCAAAACAACTTCACAATCTGCTGTATTTGCTAATTCCCTAAGCTCTTGCATAGATGATTCCGCATGATATTCGCCTGTATTTAAGCCAATTAAAATAACTTTCGTTTTTACTTGTTTCTGTATGATTTCATGCATAAAATTTTTCACTCCCCTTGTGTTTGGCATGTCGTTTATAAGCTTTTGGATTTTTTTCAATTCTAGTAACAGGGCGGACAGCTCCCCAATCAGAACGCTTTTGTTTATTCAATTCACGCTGAGCTTTTTTGCTTAATTTCTCATAAGATATAAATTTAATTTTATTCATCACAATCAGTCCCTATTTTAATATTAATTATAAAATTATTTTTTCTCCGTCCTGTGAAATTACTATATTTTCAAAAATATTAATTAATATATTCTGATACTGTTCGGGTGATTTTTCAGCAGGACTGTAATGTGTCAGCCAAAGTTTTTTTGCATTGGCATTTTTGGCAAGTTGGCAGGCGTCCTGCATAAGCATATGACCTTTTTCATTCATGCTTAATTTTTTATCTATATCACCGTACATGCCTTCACAGACAAATAAATCAGAATCTTTTGCAAAATTAATAATTTCTGGAATCGGCAATGTGTCTGTTACATATGTAATTTTAATAGATTTTCTTGATGCGCCGGTTACTTGTTCCGGCAAAATTTCTCTGCCATCTGGTAAATGAATTTTATTTCCGGCATGAAGCTGTTTCCAGTACTGCACAGGAATATTTAATTTTTTGGCTTCCTGCGGTAAAAATTCAGGTTTCTTCCGGAATGTGAAAGCATAGCCCATACAGGGTACTTTGTGTTGTAAAGGCATTGCTGAAATTTCTAACATTGGGTCTATCGTTTCTGCAATCCAACTCGTAAAATTTTCCGGTAATTTATGCATAGTAATTGGAAATGGCAAACAGCCACAAACACATAATAAGCTTTTTATCACATATTCCCATTTTTCCGGAAAATAAATATCTAAATTTTCTGTTCTGGAGCAATTTCCAAGTGATAATAATAATCCGGCTAAGCCTGTTACATGGTCAGCATGTCCGTGTGTAATGAATAACGCTTGAATTTTACTAAGTTTTAAGCCATGTTGAGCAAAAGCAACTTGTGTTCCCTCGCCACAATCAATTAAAATGCCTTTTCCATTGTGTTCGATAAATAAGCTTGTTAAAAATCTGTCTTTTAACGGCAACATTCCGCCAGTGCCTAATAAACATATTTCCGGCATTGTAATCATCTTCTTTCTGAATTTATTATTTTATTTTTTTCTTTTTTTGCCAAGGCGCATCTTCTGAACCGGCTTTAAAATTATAAATTGGCTTGATAATATCTAAAATTTCAGCCGTTGGCGCAAGATTTTGTATAATTTCATTCATAGGCTTATATGCCATAGGGCATTCGTCCAGTGTATCCATACTAACAGAAGTTGTATAAATACCTTGCATTTGTTTTCGATATTCTGCAATAGCGCATTCTGATTTTGCTTGACTTCTGGACATTAATCTTCCTGCACCGTGTGGCGCAGAATAATTCCAATCTGCATTGCCCTTGCCTTTACAAAGCAGACTACCATCACGCATATTCATAGGAATTAACAAAATTTCTCCCTGTTGGGCGGAAACTGCACCTTTTCGCAAAATTCTATGTTCTAAATCAATATAATTATGCGTTGTGGTAAACTGTTCTTCTACATGCCAATGCATACCCTTTACAATTACATCAGTCATAGCTTGCCGATTTAATACAGCAAATTCTTGTACAATTTTCATATCATGTAAATATTGCTCAAATAAATTATTTTCACAATAAGCAAGATGTTTTGGAATATTCGTGCGTTTCACTGACCTAAGTTTTTTAACTGTGGACTCAATTTCTTTTTGTCTGCCTTGTGCTTTTAATTCTGCAATCGTATTTTTAATTGTTAAATCATCAGAACCGTTTAATTTTTTATAAGCTTGTTCTTGATAATATTTCGCAACTTCTAAGCCTAAATGCCTTGACCCTGAATGAATGACTAAATAAATTTTTCCGTCACTGCCTTTGTCAACTTCAATAAAATGATTTCCACCACCAAGCGTGCCAATACTATGCAAAGCAAGCTGTTCATGAATATGATCAAAGCAATATAAATTTAGCAAATCAATTTTATCTGCATATTTATGAGGTTTTTTCCGGCTAGCAAATCCGGACGGTACTTCTGCACGGATTAATTTATCAAGCTTTTGCGGTTCGATAAAACTTTCTTTTATAATTGTTGTTTCCATGCCACAGCCAATATCAACGCCGACTAAATTCGGCACAAGTTTATCTGTAATCGTCATAGTTGTACCAATCGTACAGCCTGCCCCTGCATGTACGTCCGGCATAATGCGGATTTGAGAATCTTTTGTCATTGGCTGATTACATAATTCTAAAATCTGTGCGACAGATACTTCGTCTGTGCAATCTGTAAACACTTTCGCACTTGCGTAAGCACCTTGAATTTCAAACATAATATTTTATCCTTTCTAAAAAAAAATCCAGATAGCTGTAATTTCAGCTTCTGGACACAAAAATCTTAATTTACTAAACCATTAGGGCATGACAATTCTATACATGTAATTCACACACGAATGACCGCAAACGGCTTTGTTCTTGTAAAACTTTGCTTAAGCTGATGATAATTTATAAAATTATAAGAATAATTTATTTCAAACATGCCGTTCACCGTCCTTTCTTAGAATTATGCTGTTAATTATAACATGTTTTTTTTTATTTGTCAATAGCTTTTTTTTAATTTTAAAAAATTTTTACATTTTTTGTTCTTGCTCATGTTCGTTCAACAGACATAACACAAGCATTGCTAAGTTTTCTGAAACAGAATGCTCTCCGCCATTTTCCAATACATGTAATATATGCATGATAATGTCTGACAAATCTGTAATAATTACTTCGTCAGAACCTCTCATTTCAATATACATATCGCCGTTATTTACTTGGAATTTAATCATAAAATACACCTCCTAAATTCGCATTTTGCAAATTTTTTCTATATCATAATATTATCATAGCATATTTTATGACATTTGTCAAGCATTTTCTTGAAAAAAATTCTCAATTTGCGGATTTATGAAAAATAACGACAAAAAATTCTATTAATTAATATCCGTTTCCATTCAGAATATTTTTTATAATCCAGAAAAGGTATTTTTTCATGCTGATTCAGCAAAGTAAGCGTATTTTTTGCTATTATTTCACTATTTTCAGGTAATTTTGGAATTTCTTGAATGTCTGGTTTTATGATATTCTGTACAGTTGCAATACAAGAAATTATAGGTGGTTGATGATTAGCGTCTAAAATAGTTAATTCTGATTCTGAAACTGGAACTTCCGCAATTTGTAAACTTAAATTTGGCGGTAATAAAACTTCTGTTTCTTCTGATTTTGCATAGTTATCAAAAAATTTCTGCATATCAATGCATGGTGTTCCAGCTGGAATCACAAAACGCATTAAAGCAATGCCGGCTCTGTCTTGATAGGATTTTAAAAAATAGCTTTTAGAAGTTGATGTAAAGGAAATTGTCTTGCCAGCTTGTTTTATCGCTTGATAATCTAAAAAACGTTCTACACGATAAGTTTGTATTGACTCTGTAGTTTTAGATTTCTTACATGCAGAAAGTAAATTAGTTAATAATTTTTCTAAACGCTCTATATCAGAAACTATCGCAGGATTTAAAAATTTTCCTTCATTGGCTCTGGCTTGCTCTGTCGCAATTCCAGAATAAAATAATGAATTAATCACATTATAGGCTTTTGTATCGCTCCAGAAATCATCTTGTTCAAATCCCGCACAATCGCCAATGTAATATTTTACAGCATTGATTTCCTGTTCTGTAAATTGCATGATAAAATCTCCTGTTTAATTTTTAATTTTTACTTATTACAGCTGAACGCAGGACACTAAGAAATTCTTCACGGTGATTCTCATAAGTATCTGTATTTGCTTTACAAGTGATAATATACATAGAAAACCCGTCTGTTAAATAGCCAACTAAGCAAGTTAATTTTGCAGAATCTGCTCCATCACCGATTGTATAATTAAATTCTAGTGTTTGCATTGTAAAATCTTGATTGGTAGAAATTTCTTCATTTTTTTGCAATTCCAGTGAAGAAGTCATATTTTTATATTCCAGCAACGCTTGCACAGAATAATCATAAGCGGAAATATATTGTTTTTCTCTAGTATCTTCTGTTATAATAATACTCGCATCATCACAGATATAATATTCTTCGTAAAATACAGACGAAGTTTTTTGATAATTTTCAGGTATATTAATAAATAAATCCGGCAAAGGCAATGCCTTGTAAGTAATTATTGTTTCTTCTGTTACTTGGGTATTTTCATTTGAAATATTACACCCCGTGCTACTAGCAAATAGCAATAATACTAGCATAAAATTCAGAAATAATTTCAAGAATTATCATCTTCTTTCTAAGAATATTAAAAATAATAAAAAAGAACAGACGGCAAGCCGTCCGTTCCTGACCAGACCGATAAGCCGGGTTCTGTCGTGTGCGGTTATTTATCTAGCTTTTGTGTCGCCACAAAAGTCAAGCCGTTGCTATGAATTTATTCGCCGAGCAAGCGTTAAAATAAATTCATACCATATCAACGTTGCATCGGATAGGGTTTACACAGCAATATAGTCGCCTATATTCTGGTGAGCTTTTACCTCGCCATTCCACCATCGCCATATATTAAAATATATGGCAGTCTCTTTTCTGTTGCACTAGCCCTAGAGTCACCTCCGGCTGTCGTTAGCAGTTATCCTGCTCTATGATGCCCGGACTTTCCTCGTGAACTAAACGTCCACGCAACCGCATAGTCTGCTCTAATATTTATCATACCATATTTTTTGCAATTTGTCAAGCCAATTTTATAAATGATTCAGGGCAACCGCATGAAAAAATCAGAGAAATTTGTTAAAAATGACGGAAGATA
>CAMWHN010000138.1 GCA_947174085.1 uncultured Ruminococcus sp. | reverse complement strand
CAAATGCCACAGGACTTCCTATTTCAAGACATATCTATACCAAAGAAGAAAACGAAAAAATTGCAAAAAATGTCTACAAAAATGCTTGCAGTCATATTGAAAACACCTCACCCTATTTTGAAATTGATAGTTTTATGCAGACTATGGCAGGAATGCTTTTCAATGAAGCTAATGTTTTGACTGAATAAAGGAGTTTCATTATGAATAATCGAGAAAAATTTCAGAAGAAAATAGAAACCGGAGATTTTATGCACATGAATGGTTCTGTTCTAAGAACCCTGAATGTCATCTCAGACAGCAGATGCCGTCTTTCAAGCCTTGCCTACTCATTTAGAAATGTTAACCATTATTGCCTTATGGACAGCATAAAATACCTTGATTTAAGCGGATATGTGGAGCTGACAGACAGTGAAACAGGAAATAAAATGAACTTCAAAGCAGACCACTTTGACAGTACCGAAATTGCACTTACTGCAAAGGGAATACAGGTACTCAGGGGAGCAATCACAGACGACTGTATAGAAGTGTAAGGGTGCATGATGGGAAAGAAAAAAAGAAAGCATTATGCAATTGAAAAACTGCACCCAGATATTAAAGAAGCTGTTGATGAGATGATAAAGGCTGATTTTACATACAAGGAAATTGTTGATTATATAAAAAGCACTGGAAATAATATATCAAAATCAGCTGTACAAAGATATGCTTCCAATCTAATGGAATCGCTCCATACTCTCAGAATGGCACAGGAAAATTTCAGTGCTATTATGGAAGAAACTGAAAAATATAAGAGTGTTGACTTTACAGAACCGCTTACAAGGCTTTTATGTAGTCAGCTCTTAGAACGAATTAACAAGCTCCCTGATGAACAGCTTCAGGCAATGGATATTGAAACACTTATTAAAAATACGGTTGCTTTAACCAGAGCGGTTGCTTACAAAAGAAATGTTGATGCAAAAACAAATACGGTGATTGAAAATGGCGTAGAGCAGTTCAGTGAAGCTTTCTTTCAGGTATTGGCTGATGATAAACCAAAACTTTATAAGGAACTTAAAAAGTTTCTCAAAGATAATTTTAAGACCTCTTAAACAACAATTTAAGAGGTCTTAAATCTATATTTTAGCTGTATTTTTGTTTCTTGAAAATCCACATAATCCCGTATGTATATCGCCAAAGTTTTTCCGTGTCCCGTCTAATCCCACCATTACCCGTGAAATCCCATCAGATTTTTTACATTTTATTTTAGCAGATTTACAATTAGATTAAGCAGTCACAATTATATACGGAATATTCTTGTTCCAACCTTGAATAAAGGAGATATTGTGATTATGGACAATCTCAGCTGTCATAAAGTAAAAGGTGTGGCTGAGACAATTGAAGCTGCCGGAGCATCTGTCCTTTATCTTCCACCGTACAGTCCCGACCTGAATCCGATTGAAATGATGCGGTCAAAAATAAAGTCTCTTTTACGCAAATGGAAAGCACGTTCTTCTGAAGTTCTCAACCAGTTTATTGAAAAAGCCTTTTCTGCTGTTACAACTGAAAATATTGACCATTGGTTTTCTGCATGTGGCTATTATTAATCTAAAGTGGAATTGCTGTAAGTTTTGAAGTTGATGACATTCCGTTCGGCTTGATTTGTATTCAAGATGCGATTACGGAAAAACTTGTCGGGCATTGTTCACCAGTTCCGACTCCATGTTCCGATTTGGTTCTTTCGGCTGGTGAATTTGTTTTGATTGTAAATGTTTGATTGATTAAATTTCCGTGCAGTATCATCTGCACGGAAATCTATTTTTGTCTCTCTTTTTTCAAAATTAAAATCGAAGCTCATTAGAATTGGGGCTTTTTTTATTTTTACTAATATAATTTTAAAAAAGAGAGACAATTTTTAAAAATTTTCTGCAAACCTATTTACTTTTCAATCTGAATAGTGTATAATTAATATAACAATAATTCATTACTCTACAAAACAAAAGGAGATTAAAAATATGGATGATTCTGATAAATTATTTGTATACCAGGGTTCTACTCATGTTTCTAAACCAGAACTGCAACAACAAAATGTCCCTGTCCAAAATCAACAGTCAGTATATCCATTCCAGCATCAAACACCAGTTATGCCTTACGAAACTTCAACACTGCAACAAGATAACACACAAATAATTGCCAGTGCAATAAACTCTCTGAAAGAAACGGCGGACTCTATTATAACTTCGCAATTAAATGACCGAAAATCTTTAGAAGCAATTACAAGAGAAAATATTATGCTTCGTATGAACATTCAACGTATGAAACAAAATCGTTCTGAAAGCAGATTCTTTACAGAAAGCAATGAAGGTGTTGCTATATGCGTTGAAACAAATGGCGTTCATGAAAAAATTATACGCATCGGTTTTATTTCTATTCTCAATGCACAGGGGTACAAAATTTTTCGTAATGGAAACTACACTGATTATACACTTGTAACGTATTTGGATAGCAAAAGATGCGAACGCTCCGCAGTATTTACTGATGATGAACTTACGAATAAAAAAATACTCAAATACTTTCACGGATTTGAATGCGAATGTAAAAATAAACAGCTTGCTAACGATTATCTTGCTTCAAGAATTCATGATATAAAGTCCAATGTTATCCTTATAGTTAATGAGTACCCTGGATTCTCTCCCTATAAAGATGAAAATAATATAGAAAAAGCTCACTTTATTTGTAACGCTGAAATTGCTGTTCCTGAAATTCTAAGACTTTATTCTCCCAATATTATCAACAGAAGGCTTCCTAAGCATCAAAAAAATATTACAGATATTAAAAATGTTGTTTTATCTTTTCTGAATACACCAGAGAAATGTCTTCTTTTCACTTTCAATATATGCGGTATTCTTTCTTCTTTGCTGAATGAAATTGGATATAACATGGAACAGTTTCTGGTAATTTCTTCGACTGATTATAACGATACAAAATATGCCTCCATGTATCTGAAACTTTATGACAGAAATAAACCATCGCTAAGTTTTGATGACAGCAAACCCACAATTCAGAAGGAGTTTTTTACTTCAAGAGATGAAACGATTGTCATAAGCGAATGCACAAATATCGACAATCAATCTAGAAGAGAAGATATACTGCAATTAATTTTAAGCCTTGATAATAAAGCTCAACCGCATAACACAGCAATAATTTCAACTGCTGCCCAGTATATTCTGCCGCCTGAAAAAAAATCTGCATAACTCTTAATAAGCTATTTCCTGGCGGATTAATTCCCGAAGAAGAAAATAGTTTATCCAATTCTTTGAATGATATTTCTCGTCACTTTATAGATTTCTGCTGTAATCAATACTCTGATGTTAAATCTGATTTAAAATTCTCAATTTCATTTTTGTATAATGAAACAAGACAGCAGGATTTTCAAAATACACAATACCGTAAAAGCTGGTGTATATTGGTAAGCGTTTTTGAGATGCTTCAAACATATTATGATATTCATGTTTCAACTAAAAATTTTGGAAACTATTTATATCATATTTTAAAAAACAGCGTTGAAAAAACTGGAGGAAATTCCGAAGCAATCGTAAATGACTTCACTCAGGCTCTCAATAAAGTTATTCGCAGTAATAATGTCAGTATTGTTCAATACAGCAAGGATATGAACTTTACTCCTGGAAACAATGAAATCATAATAAAAGATAAAATGCTTGCATTGGAAGAAGAAACGCTAACGAAAAAAATTTTTCCTTTTATGACTACAACAAACAGCGTTCTTCATATTCTTCAAAGTCTGAATGAAGATAACCTGCTTTATACATCATCAAAAGGCAGTAAAGAATCACTGCGTTATAAGCTTACTGTTTTAAGTCACGGAATGAAAAGAAGATATGCTTTTATTGCAATAGAAAAAGATGCTGTTCTTGATAATGATATTGCAGATATGTTAAGTGGGATTAAAACCTCTGAATGGTTTGCAAAAAATCTTCCCACAACGTCTGTTATTCCAATCATTACAAATCAGAATGGTTTTATTGCAAGTCAAGAATTTGCTGCCAACAGACAAGATAATCTGCATTTTTTTACAACAGGTATGCCTGGTTATGGAAAAACATTTCATCTCATCGAGCGTATGTGCAGTCTCCAGAAGCAAGGTATCCGTACTGTGGTATTCGATGTAAGCGGTTCATTTACCAGAGAAGAAATTATTGAAAAACTCTCTGTAGGCGGTGATGATAAAATACTAAAAGAAGTAGAAAATTATGTAAACGAGCATATTACATTCCACAATATCGAAACAGAAGGCATACCCATAGAACCGCTGATGCTTAATTTCTCGGATGATATTACGGAAAAGAAAAACATCTTGTTTTCCATTATCATGTCTCATTTCGGCAGTCTTGGTAAAGTACAGGAAGTATTTATAGAGCAATTAATAACAAACCTGATTGCTATTGATGATTTATCTGTTATGAATGCCTACAAACATATTGTTAAAGTGGATTATCCTGAAAAACAAGATACTCTTCATCTTCAGGTAACGGAACATTTCTCATATTTCACCAATTATGAATGTGCTAACAGAGGATGGAGTGAATTTTTAGATAACAGTAAGGATATTGTTATCATATCCATGAACACTTCCTCAAAAACAGGTGGATATGCCCTCATTGATATTCTTATGATGTCCCTGTTTTATCATCAGCGTTTCAATCCTGCGAAGCATCTTGGCATTTTTGTTGACGAAATTCATAGTCAAAATCTGAAACCGCAGGGACCGATAACACAGATACTCAGAGAAGGGCGAAAATTCCGTACATTCCTCAATTATGCGACTCAGTTTCTTTCTAAAAAAAATACTGATGCAAATGCAGTCATTAAACTTGCTGGTTTGTCTGCATTCTTCAATCCTGATGATACTTCTGTTTTAGCAGTTTCCAAAAGTCTTGGAATATCTCAAAAGGAACTTTTGTGCATGGATGTGGGCGAATGCTTTATCAAGGGTGATGTGTATAACTATCAGAAACATATCAGAGAAAATAAGGTACTTCATGGTAAGACATATAGAAATTTTGTGCCGTTCAAGCATGAATAATTTTTAATAAAAATCAATTCTTTCCTGCTCCTCAATGCTTCAAATTTTTACTTATCTTTTTCATTGATAAGGGGTCAAATTGGGGTCAACTCAGCTACAAACAAAAAGACAACCCACGTAATTACCCGTATTACGTGGGTTTAGTGACATTATTTTTTAAAATTTTACTAATTTCATGGGGTTATGAGGAATTTACATAAGAATTTTTACTGTTTCTCAGCCTACGCAGCACGTTAAAATGTGCCTATTTTATGCTGTTTATGAAATTTTATACTATTCAGCTTACGCACCATGAGCAATTTTCTTGATGTACAGATTGAAACCAGGTTTCTGATTCTTTCAAAAAGTGATTTACAAATAGTAAGGGAGAATAATTTTAGCTTTAAGTAGAAGCAATCCATATCTGCCGAACATAACACATTTGATAAATGAGGATTATTTTTGTTTATTTTTGAATGAAATAATTATTAGATACTTCAAAAAAACAATTAACAACAAATATGAGATTTTTATTGAGAAAAATTCAAAAATTCTCCTTCCGCTTCATGCGACGAAACAAATTGCTCATAACTTATGTCGTTCATAAGAGAACGATACTTTTTTTCTACCAAATCAAGAAACTGTACATTATTTTCTTTTATTTCTTTATAATCATTAATTTCAAAAACCAAAATAGCAACATCTTCTTTTAATGCTACCTTACGGATAAATGCTTTACTATCTTTCCAATCATTAATTCCTGTTACTCCATTTATAGTAAATAATATTCCTATTTTAGAATTTGTTGCTTTTAACAAAGAGTAGAATTTTCCAACATATGTAATACTTAATCTAGCATTATAATTTTTACATTCACATAAAAACTTTTCACCTAAAAAACTAAAAAGCTTTGGAACAATTATTTTACCTTTATCTGACAAAGTTACAAGCAAATCAATTTCATTGGAAGAAGTTTTTACATTCTT